>QFPD01000034.1 GCA_003248845.1 Microbacterium sp.
CAAAGAGGTGCAGGACGCGCGGTTCTTCGATGACGATCGGCTGCACTTCAACGCCCTCGGCCACCATGAGATCGCGCGGATGGTGCTGCGCGCGCTCAATGTACCGAACGACCTGCAGCCGATGCAGCCCGACCCGCTGCCGACGCTCACGTGGCGCGAGGCGCGCACGAATGATCTCATCTGGGCGCGGACGCATCTCGTGCCGTGGGTGCTGCGGCGCCTACGTCACCAGTCCTCGGGCGACCATGTCACGGCCAAGCGCCCGGACGCTCTGCCCGTCGTCACCGAGGCCCCCGGTCGTGACCGTGGCGCTCAGCCCGGTCAGCCGGCCTGAGCGCGCCTCTTTCCGGCCGATTCAGCCCGTCAGCGCAGAGCCCACAGTGCCACCGCCGCTGCGGAGGCGACGTTGAGCGAGTCCACTCCCCCGGCCATCGGGATCGTGACGACGGTGTCGGCGGCGGCGATCGCCCGCGTCGACAGCCCGTCCCCCTCCGTGCCGAGGACCAGCGCGACACGCTCCGGGCGCGCTGCGGCGAACTCGTCGAGGGGAACAGCCCCGTCGGCGAGTGCGAGAGCCGCCAGATGGATGCCGGCATCCCGGAACACGTCGCGCCCTGCAGCCCACGGTCCGCCGCGCCCCTCCGGCAGGCGCGTCCACGGCACCTGGAAGACGGTGCCCATGCTCACCCGCACGCTCCGGCGGTACAGGGGGTCGGCGCAGCGCGGAGTCACGACCACCGCATCGGCCCCGAGCCCCGCCGCCGCGCGGAACGCGGCACCGACGTTGGTGTGATCGACGATGTCCTCGAGGACGAGCACGAGGCGGGCGCCCGCGATCACGTCGGCGACGGCGCGCGGCGCGGGGCGATGCATCGCCGCCAGCGCACCGCGGTGGATCGCGTAGCCGGTGAGCTCCTCCGCGACCGTGTCGGACACGACGAAGACGGGAGCGTCGGGCGCGAGCGCCTCGGCATCCGCGAGCCATTTCTCCTGCACGAGGAGCGAACGCGGGTGATGGCCGGCGGCGATCGCGCGCCCGATGACCTTCGCGGACTCCGCGATGTAGAGACCGTGCGCCGGTTCGGTGACCCGACGCAGGGCCACGTCGGTGAGGTCGCGGTAGTCGGACAGCCGCGGATCGGCCGGGTCGTCGATGCGGATCGCGGGCATGCCTCCATGCTGACACGCCGCGGCGCCGCCACGGCGCCGCGGGCGCCGCGTAACCTGCCGGAAAAGCGCGAGGCGTACGCTCGATGGCGGAGGCACTCATGACGACCGTGCTGGACTTCGATACGCCGACCGCGGCGGCGGTGGGTCGCGCCGTCGACGCTCTCGCGGGACGGCGCATCGCGGTTCTGACCGGCGCCGGGGTGTCGACCGACTCGGGCATCCCCGACTACCGCGGCAAGGGCGCGCCGGTGCGCACTCCGATGACCGTGCAGCAGTTCCTCTCCAGCGAGGCGGCACGGCGGCGGTACTGGGTCGGCAGTCACTTGGGATGGCGGGCGTTCGCGGCATCCCACCCCAACGGCGGGCACGAAGCGCTCGCGGCACTCGAGCGCGCCGGCGTCGTCACGGGTGTCATCACGCAGAATGTCGACGGTTTGCACGTACGGGCCGGCAGCCTGCGTGTCGTCGAGCTGCACGGCACGATGCGTCGTGTGCTCTGCACGCATTGCGGTCAGATCTTCGATCGCCGCGACCTTGCGGTGCGCGTTGAGCACGATAATCCGTGGATCACCATTCCGGATGCCGTCGAGCTGGGCCCGGACGGCGATGTGCTGCCGTCCTCCAGCGACAGCTTCGTGATCCCTGTCTGCAGTGTGTGCGATGGCATGCTCAAGCCGGATGTCGTGTTCTTCGGTGAGTACATCCCCGCCCTCAAGTTCACCGAGGCCGAGCAACTCGTCGCGGCGAGCGATGCTCTCCTCATCGCCGGTTCCTCGCTGGTCGTGAACTCCGGCATCCGTCTTCTCGAGCGCGCGCGGCGCCGCAAGCTCCCGATTGTGATCGTCAACCGCGGCGAGACGCGCGGCGACAATCGGGCGACGGTGAAGGTCGACGCAGGCACGACGGAAGTGCTGCGGGCGCTGGCCCGCGCGCTCCCCGCCGCGGAGTGAACGGCGCCGAAACCCCCACCTTCGGCGGCAACCTCTCAGTCAGAGGACCATAGGCTCGAGAGCGTGACGACACTTCTTCTCGTACGCCACGGAGAGACCGACTGGAACGCCGCCCGCCGCATCCAGGGGTCGACCGACATCCCGCTCAACGACACGGGGCGCGCACAGGCGCGCGCGACGGCGACCGGCCTCGCGGAGCGGATGGCCGAGCAGTACGGGGGCGTTCGCCCGATCGTGGTGTCGAGCGATCTCTCGCGCGCGCACGAGACGGCGCAGATCATCGCCGCGGAGCTCGGGACGGACGTGGCGCACGCCTACCCGCAGCTTCGTGAGCGCTCGTACGGCGTCGCCGAGGGGATCACCGTCGACGAGTACCGTGCCCGGTTCGGCGAGTTCAACCGCGACAACGTTCCCGAGGCGGAGAGCGACGATGCCCTGCGCATCCGCGCGGTGGACGCCCTCCGCCGCATCGCGCGCGATGTGCGCCGCAGCCACGCTCCAGCGGACGTCCCCGTGATCGCGGTCTCGCACGGCGCGTTCATCGCCCAGCTCATCCGTCATGCGAGTGCGGGTCAGTTCCCGCTCGCCGGAGAGCGGCTCGCAAACGCGTCAACCCATGCGTTCCGTGTCGAGCGCGACCGGTTGAGCGTCCTGTCCTACATGGCCGTCCCCGTCGGCTGAACTCACGCGGCTCTGTCGCCCGTGAGCCCGAGCGCGCGGGCGAGCACGAGCAGCTGCACCTCGGTCGTCCCTTCGCCGATCTCGAGGATCTTGGAGTCGCGGAAGTGCCGCGCGACGGGATACTCGTTCATGAATCCGTTGCCGCCGAAGATCTGCGTAGCATCCCGCGCGTTGTCCATCGCCGCGTCGGATGCCGTGAGCTTCGCGATCGCCGCCTCAGGGCCGAACGGGCGCCCCTCGTCGCGCAGACGTGCGGCATGCAGCCACGCGAGACGCGCCGTGTGCACGCGCGCCTGCATGCGCGCGATCATGAACTGGATCGACTGCCGCGACCCGAGGCGCTCGCCGAACACCTGCCGGCTCTGCGCGTAGTCGAGGGCGGCGTCGAGGCATCCCTCCGCCGCCCCCGTCGCGAGCGCGGCGATGGCGACGCGCCCCTCGTCGAGAATGCTGAGGAAGTTCGCGAACCCCCGTCCGCGCTCGCCGAGGAGATTCGCCTCCGGCACACGCGCCCCCGTGAAGATCAGCGGGTGGGTGTCGGACGCGTGCCAGCCGACCTTGTCGTAGGCAGGGCCGACCTCGAACCCCGCGGTCCCGTTCGGCACGATGATCGTCGAGATCTCCTTGCGGTCACCGCGGTGCCCCGTGACGGCCGTCACCGTGACGAACTGCGTGATCGCCGTGCCGGAGTTGGTGATGAACTGCTTCGCGCCGTCGATCACCCACTCGGCGCCCTCCAGGCGCGCCGTCGTGCGCGTGCTCCCGGCATCCGATCCTGCTTCGGGTTCGGTGAGGCCGAAGCCTGCGAGGGCGCGCCCCGCGAGGAGGTTCGGCAGGAACTGCGCGCGCTGCGCGTCGGTGCCGAATCGGAAGATCGGCATAGCACCGAGGCTCACTCCCGCCTCGAGGGTGATGGCGACCGACTGGTCGACACGTCCGAGGGCTTCGATCGCCAGTCCCAGAGCAACGTAATCGCCGCCCTGTCCGCCGACCTCCTCGGGGAACGGAAGACCGAACAACCCCATCTCCCCCATCGCCGCCACGACGTCCAGCGGGAGGGTCTTCGTGCGATCTGCCTCATAGGCGCGCGGCGCGACCTGCTCATCCGCGAAGGCGCGCACCATGGCGGCGAGCTCGCGTTCCTCGTCGCTCAGCCCGTAAGCCGCGACATCCAATACGCCCATGCCATCTCCTTCGATGCGCTCCGCGTCACGATCAGATCACAGCGCCCCAGCCCGCTGGCACCGCCACGGCGAATCGGGTTAGTGTGCCTTAACCGAACGACTCCAGGTTAGCGAGGATTAACTGGAATGGCAACGCAGACCCCCACCGAGCCGTCGAAGGGGCGCGACCGCGCGAAGGCCGAACGCTACGATGCCCTCCTCCAGGAGGCCGCGCGGCTCTTCGCCGCCCGCGGCTTCGACGGCGTGAGCCTGGAAGACCTCGGCGCTGCTGTCGGGATCACGGGCCCCGCGGTCTACCGGCACTTCTCCAACAAGCGGGCGCTCCTCGGAGCCGTGCTGCGCCGCGCGAGCGAGAGGCTGCTCACGGGTGGACGTCGCGTCACCGCCGTCGGCGGCGAGCCGGAAGCCCAGCTGCGCGAGCTCATCGACTTCCACGTCGAGTTCGCACTGAACGACGCTGACGTGATCCGCGTGCACGACCGCGACCTCGCGCGGCTCAGCGACGATGACCGTCATGACGTCCGCCGCCTTCAGCGCGAGTACGTGGAACTGTGGACGGATGTCCTCGAGCGCCTGCACCCCGACCGACCCTCCGCCGATCTCCGCATCCGCGCTCACGCGGGGTTCGGTCTGATCAACTCCACCCCGTACTCGGTACGAGGACTGCGCGACGTGCCCGGCGATGACGAAGTGCACGACATCCTTGCCGACATGGCCTTCGCCGCTCTCGCTGCGCACTGACGGCGCCACGCAGCGCTCGCGCGATCAGACGAGCAGCATCGCGCGCCCCGGTTCTCGCAGGACGTCGCCGACGGCGGCGAGGAAGCGCGCGCCCTGCTCGCCGTCGACGAGGCGATGATCGAACGACAGGCTGAGCGTCATGACCTCGCGCAGCGCGATCTCACCCTCGTGCTCCCACGGACGGCGGCGCACCGCGCCGACGCCGAGGATTCCGGCCTCCGGCGGGTTCAGGATGGGGGTGCCGGCGTCGACCCCGAACGTCCCGAAGTTCGTGATCGAGAACGTGCCCCCGCTCAAGGCGGAGGGAGCCGCGCGCCCCGCGCGCGCCGTCTGGGTCAGCTCGCGGATCGCGTCGGCGAGCGCGGCGAGCCCGAGCGTGTGCGCGTCGGGGATGTGCGGCACGATGAGTCCGCGCTCGGTCGCTGCGGCGATGCCGAGGTTGACGTAGTGGTACTGCACGATTTCGCCCGCCTCGTCGTCCCAGCGTGAGTTGAGCGGCGGCTCCGCACGCAGCGCCAGGCACACCGCCTTGGCGACGACTGCGAGGATGCCGATGCGGTGATCCGCGAGCCGCGCGTCGGCGCGCAGGTTCGCGACGAGCCGCGCGGTCTCCGTGACGTCCACCTCGAGGAAGCATGTGACGTGCGGAGCCGTGAAGGCGCTGCGCACCATCGCTGACGCTGTCGCCTTGCGTACGCCGCGAATCGGCAGGCGCGTCTCGCGCTCGGCGACGGCCGGCTCCGTGTCGGTGGGCACGGTCGCGGACGTCGGGATGCTCGCGCCTGCCTGATCCGGCCGCTGCGCGGCGAAGCGCTCGACGTCCTCGCGGCGAATGACGCCTTCGACGCCGGACGCCTCCACGAGAGCGAGGTCGACCCCCAGCTGCTTCGCGAGCTGACGCACGGGTGGCGTCGAGCGCGGGCGTTCGTGCCGCACATCAATCGGGGGCGCCTCGGCGACGTCGTCGTGGGGAGCAGCCTCGAGGACGGACGTGTCGGATGCCATGGCGGTGCGCCCCGCGCGGGCGCGGCGCTGGGGGCGCTGCGACGTCCGCGGAACGGCGCCGTAGCCGACGAGGTTCGGGACGGCGCGCTCCGGTTCCTCGTCCGCAGTGTCCGCGGGAGGGGCTGCTGCGGCGGCGGGGGCTGCGGAAGCCGGCTCATCCGCTGTACCGGTCGACGCCACGGTGGGCGTGTCGCTGCCGGCTCCGGGCACCTCGATCGCGATCAGAGGACTCCCCACCTCGACGACGGTGCCGGCCTCGGCGTGGAGCTGACGGACCGTGCCGGCGAACGGTGAGGGTAGTTCGACGATCGCTTTCGCGGTCTCAACTTCGGCGATCGGCTGATTGAGCGTGACGGTATCGCCTTCGGCGACGAGCCACTGGACGATCTCCGCTTCGGGTAATCCCTCGCCGAGGTCGGGAAGGCGGAATTCCGAGATCACAGGGTCACCCCCGACAGGCTGTTCGGCCGATCCAGCACGCGGTCGACCGCGTCGAGAATGCGATCGAGGTCCGGCACGTGATGCCGCTCGAGCTTGGCCGGGGGGTAGGGGATGTCGTGCCCCGTGACCCGAGCGGGGGCCGCTTCGAGGTAATGGAAGCACTGCTCGGTGACACTCGCGATCAGCTCGGCCCCGACGCCCGCCTCACCCGCCGCCTCGTGCGTGACGACGACGCGTCCGGTCTTTCGCACCGAAGCAGTGACGGTCCGATAGTCGACGGGTGAGAGGGAGCGCAGATCGATGACCTCGATAGAGATCCCCTCGTCGTCGGCGGCAGCTGCGGCATCCAGTGCCGTCACCGTCTGCGCACCGTACGTCAGGAGCGTCACATCCGTGCCTTCGCGTGCGACACGCGCGAGTCCCATCGGGGGCGCGTCGGCGATATCAGCGTCCGTGTCGACCTCTCCCTTGGTGTGATAGAGCCGCTTCGGCTCGAAGAAGACGACGGGATCGTCGCAGGCGATCGCCTGCTGCAGCATCGTGTACGCGTCCTGCGGGTTCGACACCGCGACCACGCGCAGGCCGGCGGTGTGCACGAAATAGGCTTCGGGCGACTCGGAATGGTGCTCGGCTGCGCCGACACCGCCGGCCCACGGAATCCGGATCGTGATCGGCATGTTGATGCGCCCACGGGTGCGGTAGTGCAGCTTCGCCACCTGGCAGACGATCTGATCGAAGGCGGGGTAGACGAATCCGTCGAACTGGATCTCCACGACGGGGCGGAACCCGCGATAGGCGAGCCCGATCGCCGTGCCGACGATGCCGGACTCCGCGAGCGGAGTGTCGATGACGCGCTGCGGCCCGAACTCGTCGAGCAGTCCGTCGGTGATGCGGAACACTCCGCCGAGCTTGCCGATGTCCTCCCCCATGACGAGCACGCGGTCGTCGCGCGCCATCGCGCTGCGCAGGCCCGCGCCGATCGCCTTCCCCATGGTCAGCTGGGCCATCTCAGGCCTCCTCGTCCGCGAAGCCGTCGAGGTACGCGGCGAAGCGCTCGCGCTGGCGCGCGAGGCTCGAGTGCGGTTCGGCGTAGACATCGTCGAGCACCTCGATCGCGGGCCGGGTCTTCGCGGTGAGGACGGCGTCGCGCATCTCGGCTGCGAAGGCCGCGGCGGCCGCGGCGACCTCGGCGTCGAACGCGTCGTCGAACGCTCCGATGCGGCGCAGGTGCGCCTCGAGTCGCAGCAACGGATCACGGGCACGCCAGCGCTCCACCTCTTCCTTGTCGCGGTAGCGCGTGGGGTCGTCGGACGTCGTGTGGGGTCCCATCCGGTACGTCACGGCCTCGATGAAGACGGGGCCGCCGCCGCGGCGCGCGTGATCGAGCGCCCATCGCATCGCGGCCGTGCACGCGACGACGTCGTTGCCGTCGACGCGCAGGCTCGGGATGCCGAAACCCGGCGCGCGCCCCGCGATGGGGAATCGGGACTGCACCGTGACGGGTTCGGAGATCGCCCACTGGTTGTTGGAGCAGACGAAGACGACGGGCGCCTGGAAGGAGGAGGCGAACACCATCGCCTCGTTGACGTCGCCCTGGCTCGTCGCGCCATCGCCGAAGTAGGCGACGGCGACCTGGTCGCCGCCGTCGCGTTGGACACCCATCCCGTACCCGACTGCGTGCAGCGGGTGCGCACCGATGATGATCTGCTGCGGGGCGAGGTGGAGATCGCGCGGGTCGTAGGTCGAGTGCACCTCGCCGCGCCACGCGAGGACGAGGTCGGCGGCCAGCGCGCCGCGACTGAGGAGCACTCCCGCTTCGCGGTACGACGGGAAGAGGAAGTCGTCGGCGCGGCAGGCACGCGCGCTCCCGATCTGGATCGCCTCCTGGCCCTGCGCGGGGGCCCAGAGCCCCAGGTGCCCCTGCCGCTGCAGCGCGACGCCCTCGACGTCCGCACGCCGGGCGATCGTCATGCGGCGGTACAGGTCGCGAAGCTCGGCGACATCGATCTCCTCCGCCCAGCGGTCGAGGCGGGCGTCGTGGACCCGTTCGCCGTCGGGCGTCAGCAGCTGGGCGAGCTTGTCGGTGTCCTGCGCGAGCGCGGGCTCTGTGATCAGGGTGTGCATCGTCGTCATCCCTTCGGGGCGCGCCCGAGGCTTCGTGGGCCCCGGCACTTCCGGACGCCGGCACCGTCGCCGACTGGCTCGAGAGTACGTCCGACTCGCACCTCGCTCAAGCATTCGAAGAGGGCCTGAGCATGTTGCACGGTCCGGTAGTAAGAACGCTGCTAGGATCCAGCACTATGGGTTCTCTTGATCGCGTCGACCTCGAGCTGCTGAGCGCGCTCGCCGATGATCACCGCGCCACCGTCGTCGCCCTCGCGGACCGCCTCGGATTGTCGCGCAACACTGTGCAGGCGCGCATGCTGCGGCTGGAGCGATCCGGCGTCTTCCACTCCTACGAGCGCGCCATGTCGACCCAGGCGCTGGGGCTCCCGATCGAAGCCATGGTGAGCGTCATGGTGCGCCAGGCCGACCTCCCGCGCATCACGACCGCGATCGCCGAGATCCCCGAGGTCGTCCAAGCGCACGGGATGAGCGGTCACGTGGATCTGCTCGTCCGCGTCGTCGCCCGCGACACCCAGCATCTCTTCGACGTGGATGCGCGGATCCTCGCGATCGAAGGCGTCGAGCGCACGGAGACCTCCCTCGTGATGGGCGAGGTCATCGGCTATCGCGTGCGGCCCCTTCTCGAGGCATCGAGCCGGGAGCCGGTGCTGCGGGAATCGGCTCGACGGGAATCGTAGCCGCGCGATCGAGTTCGGCGTCCGCGCTGTCGCCGGCATCCATTCGCACCAGCACGACGCCCACGAGGAGCACGGCGCCGCCGACGATCTGGATCGGCCCGGGCCTCTCCCCGAGAAGCAGCCACGCGAACCCGAGGGCGAAGAGGACCTCGCTCAAGCCGATGAAGGAGGCGAGGCGAGATCCGACGCGCGGAACGGCCATGACGCCGAGCGCGTAGCCGAGGGTCGTCCCCACCGCGCCCACCCAGAGGATCGGAAGGATGCCGGGGACCTCGACGCCGCGGAACGCGACCGTCACAGCGGGGGCGGCGAACGGCAGCGCGCCCGTCGCCGCGAGCAGAGCCATGAATCCCGCGCCGACGAGCAGACCCCCCGATGCGAGGGCGAGGGGAGGCAGATCGTCGCCGGTGCGTTCGCTCATCACGAAGTACACGCAGACCGTGACCGCAGCACCGAGCGCGAGGAGCGTGCCGATGAGGTCGAAACGCGCTCCGGAGATGTCGACGACGAGAACGAGACCCACGATCGCGATGATCGACCCGAGGATGACGAGCAGCGACGGCGCGCGCCTCGTACGCAGCCAGACGAATCCGACGAGGAGGACGGGGGCAAGGTACTGGATGAGCAACGCAACCGCGACCGGCATCCGCTGCATTGCGGAGAAGAACAGCAGTTGGCATCCTGCGACGGGAACGAGCCCGAACGCGACGAGCGAGCGCCAGTGCCGGCGCAGAAACGATCGCTCCCGGCACATCGCCCGCACGAGAGCGGGTGACAGGATGAGGCCGGCGAGCCCCATGCGCACCACCAGTGCGGCGGACAGGGACCACCCGGCCTCCAGCAGCGGCTTGACGAGTGGACCGCTCGACGAGAAGGCGAGCGCCGAGGTGACGGCCATGACGATGCCGACGGTGCGCTTCCGCGCGAGTGCGCCCGCACCGACGGGGCGAGTGGCGCCACGGTGCGCCGTGGTCGGGGCGAGCGCAGCGGGTGCGATGATCTCGAGCGGAGCGGTGTGCGTCACCGGCGGTCCTGTCATGAGTGTTGGGTCTTTACACTGGTGACAGTACTGCCACGATCAGTCAGGAGTCAATGTGGTATTCATCCATGACACCGAGCAGTCGCTGCGCGCGGCCGCCGCACTCGTGAACACGCTCCCGCACGTGGGGACGGAAGCGGTCGATCAGCTCGAGACACAGGCCGATTTCGACGCGTACCTCGACGAGTACGCCTACACCGGGACGTTCTATCGCGACGACGCGGAACTCGAGGCGGTGCGGGCTAATCGCGGTCGTCTCCGTGGGCTCTGGGACGTCGATCGCGACGCGGCCGTCCCGATCGTCAACGCGATGCTGCGCGACGGGAGCGCGCTCCCCCAGCTCGTCATCCACGACGGATTCGACTGGCACATCCACGCAACCGAGTCGGATGCCCCGCTATCGGTGCGCATGCTCGTCGAAGCGGCGATGGCGTTCGTCGACGTCATCCGCGCCGACCAATGGGACCGGGTGCGCATCTGCGAGGCGGATGACTGCGACGCCGTTTACGTCGACTTCTCGAAGAACGGGTCGAAGCGCTACTGCGACACCGGCAACTGCGGCAATCGTATGAACGTCATCGCGTATCGCCGGCGGAAGGCCGAAGAAAGCGCCTGATCGCCGCCGCCGCCTGCTGCGGGGT
>QFPD01000301.1 GCA_003248845.1 Microbacterium sp.
CGGGGTCACCACATTGCCCTTCGATTTGGACATCTTCTTGCGGTCGGGGTCGACGATGAAGCCCGAGATCGAGGCATCCGTCCACGGCGCGCGGTCGTCCTCGAGTGCCGAGCGCACCATCGTCGAGAACAGCCACGTGCGGATGATGTCCTGACCCTGCGGGCGCACGTCGAAGGGGGCCACCAAGTTCCAGAGCTCGTCATCGCGCTGCCACCCGCCGGCGAGCTGCGGAGTGAGCGAGGACGTCGCCCAGGTGTCGAAGATGTCCTTCTCGCCTTCGAAGCCGCCCGCCACGCCGCGCTGGTCCTCCGTGTAGCCCGGGGGCACGTCGATCGTCGGATCGACGGGGAGCGCCGCGCCCTCGGCAGTGATCACGCCGCCTTCGACCCGCTCGCCGTGCTCGTCGAGGGGGTACCAGACGGGGATCGGCACGCCGAAGAAGCGCTGGCGCGAGATGAGCCAGTCTCCGGTGAGGCCGTTCGTCCAGTTCTCGTAACGCACCCGCATGAAGTCGGGGTGCCAGTCCATGCCGCGCCCGAGCGCGATCAGCTTCTCGCGGAATGCCTCGTCGCGTGCGCCGTTGCGGAGATACCACTGACGCGTCGAGACGATCTCGAGCGCGCGGTCGCCCTTCTCGTAGAACTTCACGGGATGGTTGAAGGGCTTCGACACCTCGAGCAGCTCGCCGGAGGCCTCGAGCAACTCGACCATCTTCTTCTTCGCGCTGAAGACCGTGAGGCCCGCGATCTCGGCGTAGGCGGCCCTCGCGGCATCCGTCGTCAGCGCTTCCGGCGCATCGGCCAGCACACGACCGTCCTGCCCGAGGATCGTTCGGTTCGGCAGATCGAGCTCGCGCCACCAGATGATGTCGGTCACGTCGCCGAACGTGCAGACCATCGCAATGCCGGACCCCTTGTCCTGCTGGGCGAGCGGGTGAGCCAGCACCGGCACCTCGACATCGAAGATCGGGGTGCGGACGGTCTTGCCGAAGTACGGTTGATAACGCTCGTCACCCGGGTTCGCGACGAGCGCGACGCACGCGGCGAGGAGCTCGGGGCGGGTCGTCTCGATGTGGATGTCACCCGAGCCGTCGGTCTTGTGGAAGGCGAGGCGGTGGTAGCTCGCCTGCTGCTCGCGGTCTTCGAGCTCTGCCTGGGCGATCGCGGAGCGGAAGTCGATGTCCCACAGCGTCGGCGCCATAGCCTGGTACGCCTCGCCGCGCTCGAGGTTGCGCAGGAACGCGAGCTGGCTCGTGCGGATGGTGTCGTCCGAGATCGTGCGATAGGTCTGCGTCCAGTCGACGGAGAGCCCGAGCTGGCGGAACACCGCTTCGAACTGCTTCTCGTCTTCGAGAGTCAGTTCCTCGCACAGCTCGATGAAGTTGCGGCGGCTGATCGGCACCTGATCGGCGGGCTTGAGGCTCTTCGCGTCGCCGCGGAAGGGCGGCGTGAAGTCGGGGTCGTAGGGCAGCGACGTGTCGCAGCGCACGCCGTAGTAGTTCTGCACGCGACGCTCGGTGGGCAGGCCGTTGTCGTCCCAGCCCATCGGGTAGAACACGGTCTTGCCGCGCATACGCTCGAAGCGGGCCTTGACGTCGGTGTGGGTGTAGCTGAAGACGTGGCCGATATGCAGCGACCCGGACGCCGTCGGCGGGGGAGTGTCGATCGAGTACACGCCCGCCCGACCTTTGGCCTGGGCAGTCTCACGGTCGAAAAGATAGGTGCCCTGGGCCGCCCACGCGGCATCCCACTTCTGCTCGAGGCCTTCCAGGGCGGGCTTGTCGGGAATCTGCGCGTCGGCCATGGGTATCTCCTCGAGCGATATGGGCGGCACTGTGTGAGCGTGCCTGAGTGTGGTTGTTGGCCGATTCTATCGCGTTCGGCCCCAGGCTCTCCGCGAGAGGGCGAAGGCGAGATGGGGCATGTCGATGCCGCGGTAGTGGGTGGTGAACGTGCGCCGGACGGTCATCCCGAGCCGGATCGCAACGTTCATCGAGGCGACGTTCGTCGAGCGCACCTTGGCGTAGAGCTCATCGATGGGCAGGGTCTCGAACGCCCAGTCGCGGCACGCTGCTGCCGCTTCGACCGCGTAGCCGCGATGCCAGTGTGCGCGCGCGAACAGGTATCCGACTTCGAAGACCTCGTCGCGGTCGATGAACTGCCGGGTGATGCCGCACTGGCCGATCATCTCGCCGGTCTCCCGCAGCCCCACCGCCCACAGACTGCAACCGTCCTCGCGGTAGCGCCGCTGCATGCGCCGCAGCCACGCGAGCGACTCGTCGTCGTCGAACGCTCCCTCGTAGGCGACCATCGCGAGCGGATCGTGCAGGATGCGCCGGAGCGCCGGCAGGTCTGCATCCGTCAGCTCGCGCAGGTCGAGGCGCGCGGTCGTCAGGATCATGAGGTCACGCGAATGCCGAGGGCCTCCGCGAATGCGAGGGCATGAAACTCGACCTGGCGAGGCTCCAGCCAGGCGCCCGCGAGCGCGCGCACGTCGGTGAACGAAGCGGCCTCGAGGCCTCGCAGGTCGAGGTCGGTCGCCCTGATTCCGCGCGTGTCGACTTCGTCGACGCGTGTACCGTCGAAACGGACGCGGTCCAGGCGCGCCTCGGGGAGGTCCAGCGCGCCGATCGTGCAGTCGACGATGAGCACATCGGCCATCTCGGCGGATGGCAGCGACAGGTAGTCGATGCGCACATTCCGCAGGGTGACGGCGTCCCATCGCATCCGCAGCCCGGCGAGAGTGCCGATGCGGCCACCGGTGACCTCGACGTTCCGCCACGCGCCGTCGGGCGCGCTGACCTCGGCCGTGCGCAGCCCTGTGACTGCGACATCGGTCAGAGTGGCGCCGGCGAGGTCGAGTCGGGTGAGGGATGCCTCGTCGAGCCGGCACTCGAC
>QFPD01000302.1 GCA_003248845.1 Microbacterium sp.
CGCGCGGGTCGCCGGCGGGTGCCTTCGCGGTCGGCCGACCGCCCGAGCCCACCCTACGCTGGGTGCATGGACTCGACGCAGGTGGCGCTCGTGGCGCTCGCCGTCGGGGCTCTCATCGGCGGCGGCCTGGCCGCCCTCGTCCTCGTCGCGCTGCGGGCGCGCGACCGCGCGCGAGTCGAGGCGTCGCTCGAGCTGCCCGACGGGACGCGCGCCGTGCTGCAGGGCATGGACGAGGTGGCGGTCGTCGTCGACGCGTCGCTGCAGATCGTCGCAGCCTCTGCGCCCGCGGAGCTGTTCGGCATGCTCGAGGGATACTCGCTCCCGGGCGACGACCTGCGGGGCCTCGTCCGCTCGGCCCGGCGCACCGATGGCGCCGAGACAGCCACGCTGCGGTTGCGTCGCGGGGTCGAGCTGCGCCTCGTGACGGCGCGGGCGAGTGTCATCACGCCGCGACTCACCCTCATCGTCGTGCGCGACATCACGGAGCACGAGCGCGTCGAAGAGATGCGGCGCGACTTCGTCTCCAACACCAGCCATGAGCTGAAGACGCCCGTCGGGGCGATCACGCTTCTCGCCGAAGCGGTCGAATCGGCCGCGGAGGATCCCGATCAGGTGCGCATTTTCGCGCGGCGGCTCAGCGCCGAGGCATCCCGCCTCGGTCAGCTGACGTCGCGCATCATGAACCTCTCGCGCCTGCAGTCCGCCGACGATCTGACCGAGCTCCGCGACGTGTCGGTCGACGAAGTCGTCGCGGCGGCGATCGAATCGCAGTCCATCGCCGCGGATGCCGCGGGCATCACGATCGTGCGGGGCGGCGCGCGGCGCGCCTACGTCCGCGGCGACGTGCAGGTGCTGACCGAGGCGATCGGCAACCTCGTCGCGAACGCTGTCGCCTACTCGTCCAGCGGAGGACAGGTCGGCGTGGGCGTGCGCGCCGATGAGTCGATCGTCGAGATCGCCGTCACCGATCGCGGCATCGGGATTCCCGAGGGTGAGCAGCAGCGCGTGTTCGAACGGTTCTACCGCGCCGACCAGGCACGGTCCCGCCGCACGGGCGGTACGGGACTCGGCCTCTCGATCGTCAAGCATGCCGTGCAGCGGCACGGCGGGGAGGTGGAGCTGTGGTCGCGTCCGGGCCGCGGGTCGACGTTCACGGTGCGCCTGCCCGCCGTCGAGGCGCCGCCGGAGGAGAAGGCGTCGAAGAAGCGCGGCAGGAAGGCGTCCCAGCCGAAGAAGGCGAAGACGCCCGGGGGTGCCAAGGCCACGGGTGACACGAAGAAGGCCGACACGAAGAAGAAGGATGCCCAGGCTTCCGCCCGGGCGAAGGGAGAGCAGCTATGACCCGCGTTCTGATCGTCGAGGACGAGCCCGACCTCGCCGACCCGCTCGCATACCTGCTGCGCCGGGAAGGCTTCGACGTCGAGATCGCCGAGGACGGCCCGGCGGCGGTCGAGGCGTTCGCCGCGCGCGGCGCCGATATCGTGCTGCTCGACCTCATGCTGCCGGGAATGCCGGGCACCGAGGTCTGCCGCATCATCCGAACGACGTCGAAGACGCCGATCATCATGCTGACGGCGAAGGACTCCGAGGTCGACATCGTCGTGGGCCTCGAGCTCGGTGCCGACGACTACGTCACGAAGCCCTATTCATCGCGTGAGCTGCTCGCGCGCATGCGCGCGGTGCTGCGCCGCTCGGCGGCCGCCGACGTCGAGCTCGACGAGCGGATCGTCGAGGGAGGGCGCGTCGTCATCGACATCGATCGCCACACGGTCGCCGTGGACGGCGAGGTGATCCCGATGCCGCTCAAGGAGTTCGAGCTCCTCGAGGTCCTGATGCGCAACGCGGGCCGCGTGCTGACGCGGGGGCAGCTCATCGACCGGGTGTGGGGGAGCGACTATTTCGGTGACACGAAGACGCTGGACGTCCACATCAAGCGCATCCGCTCGCGCATCGAGAAGAATCCGTCCGAGCCGGTCATGCTCCTGACGGTGCGAGGCCTGGGCTACCGCTTCGAGGCCTAGTCCCGCTCAGCTCTCCGGGACGAATTCCTCGAGGTAGGGAAGCGTGCCGTCGAGCACGGGCACCGAGTAGACGATGGTGTCGCCGTCGCCGGAGCGGAACGTCACGTCGAGGTCGACGCCCGGCGCTGCGTCGAGACCCTCGAACAGCAGGGGTTCCGCGCCGTCGAAGCCGAGACTGACCGTGCTGCGTGCGGGCACGCGGACCGTCTTCTCCGTGCCCCCGGCCGTCACGCCGAGTGTCGCGGCGCTATCGGTGTCGTTGACGATCGCCGCGAGGAAGTTCGCGTTCTTTCCTGACTCGTCGGCGACGAAAAGCGCATTGCGCACCTTCAGCGGGCCCGAATCGGGGATGTTCACTCCGTCGGCGGCCGAGTATCCGATGGTCGTCGCCTGGGGCGAGACCATGCTGCATCCCGTCATGCCCACAAGAAGGGCGACGGCGAGGGCGGCGGGCGCGAGACGGCGCGTGTTCACGGATCCTCCAGGTGGCGGGACGAAGTGGCATCCGCCCGTGCGAGCGGGTGCACTGCCATTCTAGGGTGTGGCAGCGGCCGCCATCAGCGCGCCTGAGGGATCAACCGGCGAACCTTAGCGTATGTCGCCTGTGGTATCCTTGAGGTTGCCGAAAGGACATAACTGCATGCTTTTTGAGGTTGGCGAGACGGTCGTCTATCCGCACCACGGCGCCGCGACGATCATCGAGGTCAAAGACCGGATTATCAAGGGCGAGACCAAGAAGTACCTGAAGCTGAACGTCACGCAGGGAGACCTCATCATCGAGGTCCCGGCGGACAACGTCGATCTGGTCGGCGTTCGCGACGTGATCGGCAAGGACGGTCTGGAGCGCGTCTTCGACGTTCTGCGCGCCGCGTTC
>QFPD01000035.1 GCA_003248845.1 Microbacterium sp.
TGCGGCCGCTGCCGGAGCACGGCGCAAAGCGGGATGCCTCCGGTCAGGCGCTCGATGCCGTCATCGGCGCGGTCGGCTCGCCGATCGCCTGACGCCGCGCAGCCGCGCGGTCAGGAGAGCGTGACGAGGCGCAACTGCGTCGCGCGGATGAGGACCTGGATGCGGTCCCGCACGCCCCACTTGGCCGTGATGCGGCCGAGGTGCGACTTCACGGTCGCCTCCGAGACGAACATCGCTGCGGCGATCTCGGCGTTCGACATCCCCTGGGCGAGGAGCGTGACGACCTCGAGCTCTCGGTCAGTGAGCTCCTCGTCGCGGCCGAGGCTGCGCGGAGTGCCGGCATCGCCGGTCTGCACAGAAGAGATGAGCTCCTTCGCGACGCGCGGTGACAGCACATACCCGCCTTCGTGAGCGAGCCGCGCGGCGTCGAGGATGCGGTCGGGCGAGGTGTCCTTCACGAGGTATCCGGATGCCCCGGCGCTCAGCATCGGCACGATGACGCGCTCCGCGGAGAAGGTCGTGAGCGCGACAACTTTGATGCCCGGGAACTCCTGCGTCAGGCGGCGCGTCGCCTCGATACCGTCCATCGTCGGCATCTGGACGTCCATCAGCACCACATCGGGCTTCACCGCCCGTACGAGCGTCACGGCATCGGCACCGTTGTCCGCTTCGCCGACGAGCTCGAACCCGTCCGCCGACTCGAGGAACACCCTGAGCGCCGCACGGACCAAGGACTCGTCATCAACGATGATCACGCGAATCACATCTGCCACCTGGCCATCCTACGAAAAGCGATCACCACACCCGTGTCGACGAGAGGGGCCTCCCTCGGATACTCGACGAAAGTCGCAAACGCTCTCACCAAACGTCTGTATTCGCGAATGCCATCTGTTTGAAGAATCGATTCGAGATCTTGCGGAGGTGATGGAAATGTGGGATTGGCTCGGACGCTGGCTTGGCATCTGGAAGTAAGACGACGCGCGAACGCGCTTGCGGGATAATCGCGAAGTGACTGATCTGCGAGCTCGCCTGCTCGGCTATCTGCGGACCCCCTTCTGGGGGTACCACCCCTTGCCGACGCGGGCGCGGAGACTGCTGATCGCGCTCGTTGCGGTTTCGCTGCTGCTCGACTCGATTGTGCGAGCGACGAACGGCGGAACCACGAGTGTCGTATCGGCAATCGTGACGACGACGACAACTGTCGCCGTCGCCCTGTTCGTCTGGCGGCCACCGATCGCGACGACCGTTCTGACGGTCGCAGCCCTCGCAGCCGGGGTCACGAACGTCACCGACAGTCTTCTCGTCGGTGCGGTGATCATCGGACTGGCGGCCTTCACCTGCAGCGCACGTTTGACGGCGGTGTACGCGACCGCGTGGGTCGTGTGGCTCGTCGCCGTCATTGCTCGACCCGACTCGGCATTTCAGCCGCTCGGCGCGGTCATCATGGCCTTCTTCTGTGTTGTGAGTCTGCTCATCGGACTCACGATCCGGAATCAATACGAGAGAGCTCAATTGCTGACTACCCAACTCGAGGCGGCCGAAAGAGAGGTCGCCGAACAGCTTCGTCATGAGCGCGACCTCATCGCCGACGAGTTGCATGACATCGTCGCGCACGAGATCACCATCGTGGCGCTGCATGCTGCGGTGCTCGAGCGCACCGACGACACGAATACCCGCACGCAGTCGCAGACGGCGATCCGCGAGGCGGCGGTCCAGGCGCTCACCGATATTCGGCGCGTTCTGGGGATGGTACGCGGCGAAGAGAACCTCGCCCCCGAACGCATCCCCTCGCCCGACGGCATCGAGGGAACCATCGACGCCGTCACCAAGGAGCTCGCGCAGGCCGGCATCCGCGTGCGCGCGCTCATTCCCGACGACCTTCGACTTCCGAGCACCTCTCTCGTGGCGCTGACCCGCGTGATCCGCGAGAGCGCGACGAACGTACTCAAGCACGCCACCGGAGCCAGTGAAGTGCGCATCGCTCTCACGGTCGAGCGCGGCTGGGCCCACCTGGAGTTCAGCGACGACTCACCTCCCGCGCGCACAGCGGGCCTCCCCTCCTCCGGTTACGGCATCATGCGTCTGCGCGAACGCTTCCGCGTCTTCGGCGGATCGTTCTCCTCCGAGAGACGCGCCGACGGCTGGGTCGTGTCCGCCTCACTGCCCCTCGAGGCGTGATGATCAACGATCCCACGAAGTAGACAAAAGTAGGAGTGCTTTCCATCTTTCGGCGAGCCTGCGATGATGCACGCCTCCGTATCATAGTGAATGCCGAAGGATCGGTCCCCAGCTGGTCCTTCAACGAGCATCATCCGTGACGCTTCGTGATTTCGGGGACGACGGGAGCGATTCGCACCGTCGTCATCACGAGCGACATGTGGATGCCGCGGCGATGGCCCGAAACCGATCCCCCCAGCTCGGTTTCGGGCCCCGCGTCTTTCTCGGGTCCGCGTCCCGGGTGCGCGTCCGAACCGGATCTCAGGCGTCGATCGATTCGCGATCGAGTCGATCGCTTGACGACACGATGAAGTCGCGCCGCGGAGCGACGTCGCTCCCCATGAGAAGTTCGAACACGCTCGACGCGGCCTCGGCGTCCTGCACTCGCACTCGTCGCAGCAGCCGGCCGGCGCGGTCCATCGTGGTCTCCGCCAGCTGGTCGGCGTCCATCTCGCCCAGGCCCTTATAGCGCTGGACCGGCTCCTGCCAGCGCTTGCCCGACTTCTGCAGCTTCGCCAGCAGAGCGTGCACTTCCTGCTCGGAATACGTGTAGATCGTCTCGTTGGGCTTGGTCCCCGGGTTCATCACGACGACGCGGTGGAGCGGGGGCACGGCGGCATAGACCCTGCCGGCTTCGATGAGCGGGCGCATGTAACGGAAGAACAGTGTGAGGAGCAGCGTGCGGATGTGCGCACCGTCGACGTCGGCATCGCTCATCAGGATGACCTTGCCGTAGCGCGCGGCATCCAGATCGAAGGAGCGCCCCGACCCGGCGCCGATCGTCTGGATGATCGCGGCGCATTCGGCGTTGCTCAGCATGTCGCTGATCGACGCTTTCTGCACGTTCAGGATCTTGCCGCGGATCGGCAGCAGCGCCTGGTACTCGCTGTTGCGCGCGTGCTTTGCGGTCCCGAGGGCCGAGTCGCCCTCGACGATGAACAGCTCGGTCTGGGTGACGTCGCTCGTGCGGCAGTCCGCGAGCTTCACCGGCAACGAGGACGACTCGAGCGCGTTCTTGCGGCGCTGGGTCTCTTTGTGGGTTCGCGCCGAGATGCGCGCCTTCATCTCTGAGACGACCTTCTCGAGCACGAGCGCGGTCTGCGCCTTGTCGTCGCGCTTGGGCGACGCGAACCGTTCCGTCAAGGCCTTCGAAACGACATTCGCAACGATCGCGCGCACGGCGGGCGTGCCGAGGACTTCCTTGGTCTGGCCCTCGAACTGCGGTTCAGGCAGGCGCACGGTCAGGACCGCAGTGAGGCCGGCGAGGATGTCGTCCTTCTCCAGCTTGTCGTTGCCCACCTTGAGCTTGCGCGCGTTCTGATCGACCTGCGCGCGCAGCACCTTCATGAGCCCCTGCTCGAAGCCGGCCAGATGCGTTCCGCCCTTCGGCGTCGCGATGATGTTGACGAACGACCGCGACACCGTTTCGTAGCCGGTTCCCCACCGCACCGCGATGTCGACGTCGCAGACGCGCTCGACCTCCGTCGGCACCATTGCTCCCCCCGGCTGCAGGACGGGCACCGTTTCCGTGAACGTGCCCGACCCCGTGAGTCGCCAGGTGTCGGTGACGGCTGCGTCGGGGGCGAGGAAGTCGGCGAACTCCGAGATCCCGCCGTCGAAGCGATATGAGGTCACAGATACCTCGTCGCCGCGCTCGTCGGCGATGTCGATCTGCAGCCCGGGAACGAGGAACGCGGTCTGGCGAGCGCGCTGCTCGAGCTCGTCGAGATGGAACGCGGCATCCTTCGTGAAGATCTGCCGGTCGGCCCAGTAGCGGATACGCGTCCCGGTCACGCCGCGGGACGTCTTGCCGACGACCCGCAGCTCGGACGCCTTGTCGAACGGCGTG
This sequence comes from Microbacterium sp., assembly GCA_003248845.1. GTDB lineage: Bacteria > Actinomycetota > Actinomycetes > Actinomycetales > Microbacteriaceae > Microbacterium. The sequence continues at coordinate 4,067 of QFPD01000035.1, forward strand.
AAAGGCGAATCGGGGCCGGGGCCCGCGAAGATTCCGGGCTCGCCGCGATGGAACGACATCGCGTACGTCTTGCCCCCGCGGTCGACCTCGACGTCCAGACGCTCGCTCAGGGCGTTGACGACAGACGCGCCGACGCCGTGCAGACCACCCGACGCCGCGTAGGACCCACCGCCGAACTTGCCGCCGGCGTGCAGCTTCGTGAAGACGACCTCGACACCCGTGAGCCCGGTGCGCGGCTCGACGTCGACGGGGATGCCGCGCGCCCGGTCGCGCACCTCGACGCTGCCGTCGGCGTGCAGCACGATGTCGATGCGCGCCCCGTACCCGGCCAGGGCCTCGTCCACGGCGTTGTCGATGATCTCCCACACGCAGTGCATGAGTCCGCGCGAGTCCGTGGATCCGATGTACATGCCGGGACGCTTGCGGACGGCCTCGAGGCCTTCGAGCACCTGGAGGTGATGGGCGGAATACTCGGCGGTCACAATCTCCAAGCGTATGCCCGCCCGTCGACACCCCCGCGACGACACACGAGACCGTCACGTGCTCGACATATTCCCGGTCATCGGCGAGGTACGCGCACAGCGAAATGTGACCGGATCGCGGCATTTCCGCAACATCCGCGTGGTTGTATGTGAGGCAATCGCATCGAGTCGCACCTATCGAGGAGGAACCGAAATGAGCATGTCGACCACCGCAGAGCCCGCCGTCCTCGAGTACCGCCTCACTGCGACGGACCGGTGCGACTCCTGTGGCGCCCAGGCATACATCGCCGCCGAGGTGAACGGAAGCGAGCTGCTGTTCTGCGCGCACCACGGCCGCAAGTACGAGGAGAAGCTGCGCGCCGTGGCGACGACCTGGCACGACGAGACCGCCCGTCTCGCCGAGGCCCGCTGAGCGCACCCCCGTAGACTGGACGGCATCCCTTTTCGTCGTCCCGGAGGACTCTCCATGGCTTCGCGCGGCCTGTCGCCCCTGCATCGCATCCAGGTCCTCCTCGAACGCGCCCGCGGGTTCGACTCTGCGTCGGTGACCGCGCGCGCCCGCGAGACCGCCCGTGTCCACGGCAAGAACTATCCCCTGGTCCTCGCCGACATGCTCTGGTCGGCGGCGCGCCACCGCGTCGGCTTCAACGACTACATCGAGTTCGACTTCGCGATCCTGACCCGCGCAGAGCGCGCGACCTGGGTGACGAGCCCGCTCGCGCTCGAGCTCTCGAACCGCTACGACGATCCCGCCCACGTGCACCGCTTCCAGGACAAGATCGCGTTCAACAAGGACTTCGACCGTTTCCTGCGGCGTGAGTGGCTCGCGCTCGACAGCGCGAATGCCGCTGACTTGGAGGCATTCGCCCAGCGGCATCCCGTGTTCATCGCGAAGGTGCCCGTCAGCAAGTCCGGGGCCGGCGTCCGGCGCTACCATGCCTCCGACGTGGAGAACTGGGAGACGTTCCACGCCGCGCTCGTCGAGAAGGGCGAGGTCCTCATCGAGGAGCAGATCGTGCAGCACGCCGACCTCGAGGCCATCGCCCCCGGGACGGCCAACACGACCCGCGTCACGACCTTCGTCACCGATGATGGCGACGTCGCGATCATCAACATGGCGCAGAAGTTCGGGCGCGGGCAGGTGAGCGACCAGGCATCCTTCGGCGGCTTCTACACGGCACTGCACGAAGACGGCCGCGCGATGGGGATGGGCTACAACACGTCAGGGGCGCTCTTCGAAACGCACCCCGAGACCGGCTATCGCATTTCCGACTTCCAGCTGCCGATGATGACGGAGGTCGTCGACCTGATCACCCAGGTCGCGCTCGTGATCCCCGAAGTGCGCTACGTCGGGTGGGACGTCGTCGTGACGGCCGACGGACCCGTTCTCGTCGAGGGTAACTGGGGCGCGGGCGTCTTCGAGAACAAGCCGACCGCAACCGGCATCCGCCACGGACACCTGCCCCGCTACCGCGCCGCGATGGGGTTCTGACTCAGCCCTTGCGGATGACGCCCATCGGCGTCGACTGCGTGCCCTGGCCCAGCGGGTTGTCGGCGAGGATGCGCACGAGACGCTGCTCCCCTGCCTTGTCCAGTGTCGAGCCGAGGATGTTGCCGCCGATGTCGTTGATGTCGACGACGGCGACCTCAGCGACGTCGCCGAGCAGATGCTTGATCCGCATCGAAACCGCGTCGGGCTCGATCGGGCCGAGGACCACCGCGTTGTCGTACGGCGGGATCGTGCCGTCGGTCGGGCCGTCGATCGCGCGCGCCCTGTCCCCCGCGATGCGGTAGAAGTCGCCACGGCGGCCGAAGAGCTTGGTCACGGCGCTGACAGCGGCCGCGAAGAGGATGCGGGGCGTACCGCACTCGCGCAGCGCCATCTCCATCGTCTCGGGCATGCCGAGGCCGATGCCGTACGACGTCTTGGTGACGTACCTCGACAGGAACCGGGCGAGACTCCGCGGCTGGATCTCGTCGAGCGCGTAGGAACGTCCTTGCGTGATCGCCACGATCTTCTCCGTGACGAACAGGATGTCCCCCGGCTCGACAACTCCCTGCGCGTACTCCGACACCACGGCATCCAGATCGTCGCCGGGCATGACCACCCGGGTGCGGATCGGGATGCGCTTGAACGTGCCCGCGTCGATCGTGACCGACAGCGCCTTGCCATCGTTGGGCGTGTCGGTCATTCGAGGTAGTCCCGCAGCGACTGCGAACGCGAGGGATGCCGCAGCTTCGCCATCGTCTTGGACTCGATCTGACGGATCCGCTCGCGCGTGACGCCGAACGTGTCACCGATCTGGTCGAGCGTCTTCGGCTGACCGTCGCCGAGGCCGAAGCGCATCCGGATGACGCCGGCCTCACGCTCCGAGAGCGAGTCGAGGAGCGACTCCAGCTGACGCTGCAGCATCGTGAAACCCACCGCGTCGGCGGGGACGACCGCCTCGGTGTCTTCGATGAGGTCACCGAACTCGCTGTCGCCGTCTTCACCGAGCGGAGTGTGCAGCGAGATCGGCTCGCGACCGTACTTCTGGACCTCGATGACCTTCTCGGGTGTCATGTCGAGTTCGCGCGAGAGCTCCTCGGGAGTGGGCTCGCGACCGAGATCCTGCAGCATCTGACGCTGGACACGCGCGAGCTGGTTGATGACCTCGACCATGTGCACCGGGATGCGGATCGTGCGTGCCTGATCGGCCATGGCGCGCGTGATCGCCTGCCGGATCCACCACGTCGCGTACGTCGAGAACTTGAAGCCCTTGGTGTAATCGAACTTCTCCACGGCGCGGATGAGGCCGAGGTTGCCCTCCTGGATGAGATCCAGGAATTGCATGCCGCGCCCCGTGTAACGCTTGGCGAGAGACACCACGAGGCGGAGGTTCGCGCCGAGCAGGTGGCTCTTCGCGCGCTGACCGTCGCGGGCGACCCACTGCAGGTCGAGCCCCAGCTGGTTCGACTTCTCCGCCGCTGTCATGTGCGACAGCTTCTCTTCGGCGAACAGGCCCGCCTCGATGCGCATGGCGAGCTCGACCTCTTCGGCCGCGTTCAGCAGCGGCACCTTGCCGATCTGCTTGAGGTAGTCCTTGACCGGGTCCGCGGTGGCGCCGGTGATCTGCGTCGAGTAGACAGGGACGTCTTCGTCATCGCTCGAGGAGATGACGATCGCTCCGGTCGGCAGCGGCTCACTGAAGGCGGGCTTGGTCGTGCCTTCCTCGTCTTCGTCGTCCGCGTCGTCATCGGCGGCATCCTTCTTGCCACCCTTCGACGCGTCGGCGTCGGCGTCGTCGCTGTCGTCGCCCGCGTCGGCGTCGGCGTCGTCCTCGACCTCGTCTTCGAGATCGACGTCGTCATCCATCTCGTCGTCGTCAGACTTCTTCGCACGACCGGATGCCTTCGCGGCCGGCTTCTTCGCCGCCGCCTTCTTGGCAGGGGCCTTCTTCGCGGGAGCCTTCTTCGCGGCGGTCTCGACGACCTCGTCGGTCGTCTCGGTGTCTTCTGCCGTGCGGGTACGGGTGGTCTTCGTGCCGGAGGTCACGTCTCGCCTTTCACCGACGACGGGCGCCGGGGTTTCGGACACTAGTAAGACCCTTGTCAAGTCCAGCGCGCCTCGCGGAGGCGTCGCTGTCGAGACAACGGGTCGGATGTCCTATTGTCGCATACCCCAGCGCGCGAACTTACGCAATGGCCGGTGCATGCCTGCTTCCTTGTAAAGAGAACGCTGGCGAGGGCGCCCGCATTCCGCTCAGCGGCGCCCGCGCCTGTCGTCGCCGTCGCGCCGATCGGCGAGGAAGCGCTCGAGTTCGGCTGCCAGCTCATCGGCGCTCGGCAGATCGCCCGTGTGGATGATCGGCTGCGCGAGCGTCGACCCCGCCATGTACGAGTCGTACCGCTCCTCGAGCGTGTGCAGCATGGCAGTGAGTTCCGCGTTGCCCTCCACCTGATCGTCGACCTTCGCGAGGTACTCCTTGTTCTCGTCGCGAATCTCGTCTGCGTCGAAGACGAGCCCGGTCGCGACCGACACACTGTCGAGCCCGGCGAGGGCCGCCGCCGGGTACTCGGTGTCGGCGAGGTAGTGCGGGACGAGCAGGACGAAGCCTGCGACCTCGCGCCCCGCCTCCGCGAGGCGCAGCTCCAGAAGGTGTCCCATCGTGGCGGGGACCTGCGTGTGGGGCTTCCACACCGAGTGCGCCTGTGTGAGCTCCGAACGGGTGCCGCTCACGGTCGTGCCGATGGGACGGGTGTGCGGCACCGGCATCGGGAGCGCATGCAGCCACGTGATCGTCGACACCTGCAGACCCTCCGCAAGCCCTACGACAGTCTCCGAGAACGCATCCCACGCGAAGTCCGGCTCATAACCCGAAAGCAGGACGAACGGCTGCCCGAGGGCGTCGTGGGCGAGCGACAGCTCGAGGCGCGGCGGGCGATAGTCGAGCAGGTGATCGCTGTCGAAGGTGATGGACGGACGCCGGGCACGGTAGTCGAGCAGCACGTCGGCCGAGAACACCACGATGGGGGCGGGGTCGAGATCGTCGCGGAACAGATCCGTCATGCGCGACACCGCACCCCCGGCATCCGTGAACCCGGTCAGGACGATGACCATCGGCAGGCCCGCCGGCACCGGAGGCGCCGACGTGACCCGCTCATAGAGAGGACCGCTCAAAGGCATGAATCCACTGTACGAGCCGCTCACGGGTGGAGGGCGCGGTGCCGCTGACAGCGAACACTGGCGCACCGCAAACCTAGGATGGATGCCATGGCGTTCCCCGAGCTGTTCACTTCCACCGCTCCCCTCTCGTCCTCGACCGCCGACGCTCTCGTCCTCGCGCTGCCGCCCCGTGATCGGCTCGCGCAGGCCGGCGGCGCACTCGACGACTGGCCGGGCCTCGCCGCAGCGCTGGAGGGTGTCGGGTTCACCGGAGCCCCGGGGGCGACGGTGCGCATTCACGTGCCCGAGTCCACGGCGCTGCCGGTGTTCGTCGTCGGCACGGGAGCCGATCCGGATGCCGCCGCACTGCGGGAGGCGATCGGTCAGGTGGCGCGGTCGACGACCGGGTTCACCCGCCTCGCCGTGTCGGCGCCGCTCGCGCACGACGTCGCGGGAGCCTGGGCCGCCGCGGCGGAGGGCGCATTGATCGGCGGCTATCGGTTCGCCGATTACAAGAAGAACGCAGCGCCCGCGCGTGCCGCCGAGATCGTGCTGCACTGGCCGGACGAGCCCGGTGCCGCGTCAGTCGCGCACGCCCGAGCCGTCGCGGCATCCGTGGCTCTCGTCAAGGACCTCGTCAACGTCCCCGCGCAGTGGCTCGGCCCGCAGGACGTCGCCGACGCGGCGCTGTCCGAGCTCGCCGGTCTCCCCGTGCAGATCACCGTGCTCGACGAGGTCGCTCTCGAAGAGCAGGGTTTCGGCGGCATCCTCGGCATCGGACAGGGATCCGATCGCCCGCCGCGCCTCGTCCAGCTGGATTACGCGCCCGACGGTGCGAAGCGCCATATCGCCCTCGTCGGCAAGGGGATCACCTTCGACACCGGCGGTCTGTCGTTGAAGCCGCCCGCGGGGATGGTCGGGATGAAGTTCGACATGGCGGGCGCGGCCACGGTACTCGCAGTCGTCCGCGCCGCCGCCGCGCTCGCGCTCCCCGTGCGGGTCTCCGGCTGGCTGTGCCTCGCCGAGAACATGCCGTCCGGCCGCGCGCTGCGCCCGGGCGATGTCGTGCGCATCGCGGACGGCACGAGCGTGGAGGTGCCCAATACCGACGCCGAGGGCCGCGTCGTCATGGCGGACGGCCTCGTCGCGGCGAGCCGCACCCGCCCTGATGTGCTCATCGACGTCGCGACGCTCACGGGCGCGATCATCGTCGCGCTGGGGAACCGATACACCGGGGTCATGGGCGACGACGCCACCGTCGCCGCCTACCTCGCCGCCGCGGAACGCGTCGGCGAGCTCGCGTGGCACCTGCCTCTCCCGGCGCACATGGAGGACGAGCTCGACTCCCCCATCGCCGACATCCAGAACGCGAAGATCGGTGACAC
>QFPD01000303.1 GCA_003248845.1 Microbacterium sp.
CCGGGCCGGTGCCCCTGGAGGGCGCGAGGATCATCTCGTGGGATGCCGTGCCAGAGGCATCCGACTAAGCAGTCGGTGCGACCTCCGGCCAGCCCGGCTTCACCGCGCGGTCGTCCGTGCGACGGAGCTCGCCCGTCCAGGCGTGGATCGGGCTGCCGTCGCGGTCGGGGAGGAGGCCCGTCTGGGCGCCCGTGAAGCGGAAGCCCGTCTTGGCGGCCACCCGGAGGGATGCCGTGTTCCCGAACGTGCACTCCCACCGCACCCGGTCGAGGTCTGTGCGGGCGAAGGCGGCGTTGATAACGGCGGCGAGGGCTTCCGGCAGGATGCCACGACCGCGGAAGGGTGCGCCCAGCCAGTACCCGACCATGCCTCCCCGCAGCCGCACGCCCACGACGCCGAGGAGTGGGGCCGTGCCGCGCTCGCGGATCGCCCACGTCCACTCCGAATCGTCCGCCCAGCCGTCCGGCACGTAGTGGTCCACGAAGCCCACGGCGTCCTCGCGCCGATACGGCCACGGCGTCAGCATGAACCGCTCGAACACGGGCTCGGTGCAGTACCCGGCGATCGCGTCGACATCGGCATCCGTCGGCTGATCGAGCGTCAGGCCGGCGGTCTCGAGCGTGAAGGGCGACATTCCCCGATCCTACGGAACCGTCAGTGCGCGACCACCGGCTCGGGGGCGCTCTGGCCATCGCCCGCCCCGGTGCCCGCCGCACGGGCGGCCGCTCTCTGCGCGTTGTCCGCCCTCGTGCGGAAAAGCACCGCGGCGATGACCGCCCCCGCGACGTAGAACATGCCCGACCAGAAGTAGGCCGCGGCGAATCCGGCGATCGCGCCGTCGGCGACGACCGACGGCGTCGGCGGCACATGCGCGGTGAGGTAGGCGTGGTCGTCGTCGCGGCGATCGTGTACAGCAGGGCGAGTCCCAACCGTCGGTATCGGCCTTCGAGAAGCCGAACACGATCCCGAACAGTCCGCCCGACACGAGGAGCGTGCCCGGAATGTCGAGGCGAGGTCGCGGTCCGTCGCGATCGATGCGCGGAACGAGCCAGATCGCCCAGGCGATCGCGAGGATCGCGATCGGGATGTTGATGTAGAGGTTCCAGCGCCAGTCGAGCTGCTGGGTGAGGATGCCGCCCAACAAGAGCCCGAGCGCGCCACCGGCCCCGGCGATGGCGCCGAAGACGCCGAAGGCGCGGGAGCGCTCCTTGGGGATCGTGAAGGTCGTCGTGAGGACCGCAAGGGCCGTCGGTGCGAGCAGCGCGCCGAATGCGCCCTGGAGCGCCCGCGCGACGACGAGGGTTGTGAAGTCGGGTGCTCTCCGAGTACGGCTACGACGGCATGACCATCGAGATGGTCGCGAACCGCGCGAAGGCGGGCAAGGCGACCCTGTACCGGCGTTTGCCGTCGAAGGCGGAGCTCGTCCTCGACGCCGTCGTGTGCATGAAGAAGGCCGACGTCGACCTCGACGCCCTCCCCGACACGGGCACGCTGCGCGGAGATCTCGTCGCGATGATCCGCCCGCCCTCCGTCCAGCAGGGGCAGAAGAAGATTCAGATCATGGCGGGCCTTGTCTCGATGCTCTCCCGTGCACCCGAACTCGGTGACGCGCTCGAGCAGGCGCTCGTCGCGCCGCGCGTCGCCGCGAACCGCCTGTTGATCGAGCGCGCGATCGCCCGGGGCGAGGTCAGCAACGATCCTGCACCCGACATCGACTTCGTCAGCTCGGTCGCCACGGCGATGATCTCCTACCGCGTGATCATGCTGCGCAAGCCCATCACGCAGGAGTTCCTCATCAAGATCATCGACGACCTCGTGCTGCCCGCCCTCGGGCTGCCGCGCGGCGCGTGACCGGCGACGGCCCGAGGCCCGCGCGACGCTTCTAGACTGGGCGGATGCAGGCGCTGACCGAAGACCAGGTCCGCGCGGCGCTCGTCAATGCGTCGCCCGAGGAGCGCGACCGGCTCACCGTGCCGATGTCGTTCGTGCTCGCCGACTGGGATCACCTCGACTTCTTCGCATGGCCGGATCCCGACAACCGCGGGCGCGGCTACGTCGTCGTCGAGCGCGGCGGCGTGCCGACCGGGGTGGTCCTGCGCGCGGCATCCGGTGCTCGTTCGCGCGCGGCGATGTGCAACCTCTGCCACACGATGCAGCCCGGCAACCAGGTGGCGCTGTTCACCGCGCGGCGTGCCGGTGACGCGGGTGAGCGCGGCGACAGCGTCGGCACCTACGTGTGCGCGGACCTCGGATGCCACGAGAACGTGCGGCTCGCCGCCCGCCTCGCGCCGAGCGAAGTGCGCGCGAGCGTCGACCGCCGCATCGACGGCACGCGCCGCCGTGTCGAGGCATTCGTCGAGCGCGTCGTTGCGCCCGAATAGGCGTCAGCCGCGCCCGGGGGAGGCGTTGGATTTTGCACCGGCGCGCGTCGGGCTAAGATAGGTGATCGCGCCTCCGCTCGACTGAACAAGCCGGTCGGGTGCGCACTTGGCGAGTTACCCAAGCGGCCAAAGGGATCTGACTGTAAATCAGCCGTCTTCGACTTCGGGGGTTCGAATCCCTCACTCGCCACTCGGGAGAAATCCCAGACAGAGAAAGAGAAGCGCCCCTCACGGACATGTCCGGAGGGGCGCTTTTTCCGTCCGTGTCAGCCGAGTTCGTCGCGACGGCGCGGGTGCTGCGGAATCGACTCTGTCAGGATGGAGGTGATGCCACCCGGCGAAGGGACCGTCATGTCGCAACCGATCACCTCACCCGAGTCCAGCAAGATCCTGCGCGCGTCGCTCTGGGTCGCGATCGGAGCGCTCATCGCGGCGGCGCTCGTCTGCGTCGTCTGGGTGCTCATCGGCGACGACAACGGCATCATCGGCAAGGCGTTC
>QFPD01000036.1 GCA_003248845.1 Microbacterium sp.
CGGGCTCGAGGACGCCGAGCTGCAGCGTCTCGTTGCGCTTCTTCTCGCCGCCCGAGAGGTCGACGTTCATGGCGCGGTGCAGGAAGCGGTCGTCGAGCGCAATGCGCTCGTCCGCAACGCCCCCCACTTCGTCAAGCCCCTCCCGACGACGATCCCGATCCACAAGACGTTCTCCGGCATCCTCACGGCGCCCTTCCGTCTGCTCTTCACGCACGGGCGCGGCAAGCCGCGCGAGCGCGGAGCCCTGCTCATCAAGGTCGGGCTCACGATGTACGACACGTTCTCCCGCGACGGCGGGTCGGTGCCGCGGCACACGTTCCACGGGCGCAAGGCGTCGCGCGAGCGCTTCCCCGACCTCGACGACCGCTTCGCGTACACCGCGACCTACTACGACGCCTCGATGCACGACCCCGAGCGCCTCGCGCTCGACGTTCTGCGCGACGGTCAGCAGGAGGGCGCCGCGCGCTCCGCGAACTACGTCAGCGCCGTCGGCGCGAACGGCAAGGCGGTGACCCTCCGCGACGAGGTCTCCGGCGAGGAGTTCGATTTCACCGCGAAGGTCATCGTCAACACGAGCGGCCCCTGGACCGACCTCACGAACATCGCCCTCGGTGCGCCGACTCGTTTCATGGGCGGCACGAAGGGCTCGCACATCGTGCTCGAGAACGACGAGCTGCTCGCGGCGACCCGGGGCAACGAGATCTTCTTCGAGGCATCCGACGGTCGCATCGTGCTCATCTACCCGCTGAAGGGACGCGTCATGGTCGGCACGACCGACATCGACGCCGATCCGTCGAAGCCGGTCGTGTGCACCGATGACGAGATCTCGTACTTCTTCGACCTGATCGCGCAGGTCTTCCCGCGCATCGCGGTGACGCGTGAGCAGATCGTCTACACGTTCTCCGGCATCCGTCCGCTGCCTCGGCACGACGACGTCGCGCCCGGCTTCGTCTCACGCGATTACCGCGTCGAGAAGGGCGACCTCGCCGGCACCCCCGTGCTGAGTCTCGTCGGCGGCAAATGGACGACGTTCCGCGCGCTCTCGGAGCACGTCGCGAACGATGCTCTCGCCCTGCTCGGTCGGCGCCGCACGCAGTCGACGGCGAACCTTGCGATCGGTGGCGGAGCGGGCTACCCGAAGGATGCCGCGACCCGCGCCCGCTGGATCGACGCGCACCGCGGCGCGCACGAGGCGGCCTTCGCAGACCGCATGCTCGAGCGCTACGGCACCTACGCGGCCGAGCTCCTGGCCGCCCTGCCGGTCGCGCAGCACCCGCTCGAGCACGCGCCGGCGTACTCGAGTGAGGAGATCGCCTTCCTCGCCGAGCGCGAAGAGGTCGTGACCCTCATGGACCTGCTGCTGCGTCGCACGTCGGTCGCGTTCGTCGGGGGCATGACTCCCGAGACACTCGTCGAGATCGCCGATGCCGCGGCCCCCGCCCTCGGCTGGGATGCCGAGCGCACCCGCGCCGAGGTCGAGGCGGCCACGGCGAACCTGCGCGACGCGCACCGCGTCGACCTGGGCCACGCGGGGGTCGCCGCACTCGCCCACTGACGCGGGGAGCGCCCCCGCTCCTCGCCCACGAATCCGGCGCGGCCTGACGCCGGTCCCTCCTCAGGCCACCCACGAAAGGTCAATGTCGACATGCAAGACGTCAATCTGGGGCTCTATTTCCTGTCCGAGATGGTCGGAACCGGAATGCTGCTCCTCCTCGGTGGCGGTGTCGTCGCCAACGTCATCCTGAAGGGGACGAAGGGCAACGGCGGCGGAACGCTGATGATCAACTGGGGCTGGGGCCTTGCGGTGTTCGCGGGTGTCCTCGTCTCGGCCTACTCCGGCGCGCAGCTGAACCCCGCCGTTTCGATCGGCCTTCTGATCGCGGGAAAGATCACGTTCACGCATTTCCTCGTGGCGATCGCAGCCCAGCTGGTCGGTGCCTTCCTCGGCGCTGTGCTCTGCTGGCTCGCGTACAAGGACCACTTCGACGCCGAACCCGACCCGGCGACCAAGCTCGGCGTCTTCTCGACCGGCCCGGCGATCCGCTCCTACGGCTGGAACCTCGTCACCGAGATCATCGGTACGTTCGTGCTCGTCTTCGTGATCTTCGCGTTCGCCGACTACGGCGACGTGCAGATCGGCGTCCCCGGTGGCCTCGGCCCGCTGACGGCCGTCCCCGTCGCCCTCCTCGTGGTCGGCATCGGCGCGTCGCTGGGTGGCCCGACCGGCTACGCCATCAACCCGGCGCGTGACCTCGGTCCGCGCATCGCTCACGCGATCCTCCCCATCAAGGGCAAGGGCTCGAGCGACTGGGCGTACTCGTGGGTGCCCGTCGTCGGCCCCCTCATCGGCGGTGCGCTCGCCGCACTGGCCTCGCCGGTTCTGCTCCACCTCGCGGGCGTCTGAGCGGGCGCCGGATCCCACCTGAATAGGCAAGAGACAAGGAAGTCCATCTCATGACTCAGTACATCATCGCCCTCGACCAGGGCACCACGTCCAGCCGCGCCATCATCTTCGACAAGAAGGGCTCGGTCATCTCCGTCGGCCAGAAGGAGCACGAGCAGATCATGCCGCGCGCCGGTTGGGTCGAGCACGACCCGATCGAGATCCGCGACAACATGCGGGAGGTGATCGGCATCGCCCTCGGGCGCGCGAACCTCACGCGTCACGACATCGCGGCGATCGGCATCACGAACCAGCGCGAGACGGCCGTCGTGTGGGACAAGAACACCGGCATCCCCGTCTACAACGCCATCGTCTGGCAGGACACCCGCACGCAGCCGATCGTCGACCGCCTCGCCGGCGACGAGGGCGTCGAGCGCTTCAAGGACATCGTCGGCCTGCCCCTGGCGACGTACTTCTCGGGCACGAAGATCGTCTGGATTCTCGAGAACGTCGAGGGTGCGCGCGAGAAGGCCGAGGCGGGAGACCTCATCTTCGGCACGACCGACACGTGGGTGCTCTGGAACCTCACGGGTGGTCCCGAGGGCGGCGTGCACGCGACCGACGTGACGAACGCCTCGCGGACGCTCTTCATGGACCTGAAGACGCTGCAGTGGCGCGAGGACATCCTCACGGAGTTCGGCGTGCCCCTGTCGATGATGCCGGAGATCCGCTCGTCCTCGGAGGTCTACGGCGAGGCACGCGACGCGTCACTCCTCCGCGAGACGCCGGTCGCCGGCATCCTCGGCGACCAGCAGGCGGCGACGTTCGGGCAGGCGGCGTTCGACGCGGGTGAGAGCAAGAACACCTATGGAACGGGCTGCTTCCTCATCTTCCAGACGGGCACCGACATCGTGAAGAGCGAGAACGGTCTGCTCACGACGGTGGGCTACAAGCTCGGCGACGAGCCGGCCCACTACGCGCTGGAGGGGTCGATCGCCGTCACGGGGTCGCTCATCCAGTGGCTGCGCGACCAGCTCGGCATCATCTCCTCGGCGCCCGAGGTGGAAGAGCTCGCCCAGAAGGTCGAGGACAATGGCGGCGTCTACTTCGTCCCGGCATTCTCGGGTCTGTTCGCTCCGTACTGGCGGCCCGACGCGCGCGGCGCGATCGTCGGTCTCACCCGCTACGCGAACCGCAACCACATCGCCCGCGCGGCGCTCGAGGCGACCGCCTTCCAGACCCGCGAGGTGCTGGATGCCGTGAACGCCGACTCGGGCGTCGACCTCACCGAGCTGAAGGTCGACGGGGGCATGATCGCCAATGACGCGCTCATGCAGTTCCAGGCCGACATCCTCGGCGTGCCGGTGGTGCGCCCCGTCGTCGCCGAGACGACCGCTCTGGGCGCGGCGTATGCCGCGGGCCTCGCGGTCGGGTTCTGGAACGACCTCGACGAACTGCGCGCCAACTGGCAGGAGGACAAGCGCTGGGAGCCCTCGGACGACAGCGAAGAGCGCGAGCGCCAGCTGCGCCTCTGGAAGAAGGCCGTCACGAAGTCGATGGACTGGGTCGACGCCGACGTCCGCTGACGCCGTAGCTCAGTGGAGGGGATGAACTCCGCAGAATGACGCGTACTCCGCAGCCGAAGGGGGATTCGGCTGCGGAGTACGTGCGTTACTGCGGAGTTCGCGCGTGCGCGACGCACTCACGTGCGTGCGTCGAGCGCCGCGACGAGTCGCCGCGGCGCGGTCGCGCGGAAGGAGGCATCCAGCAGTTCGGCGACCTCGTCCCAGTCGGTCGCCCCGTCGAGGTCGAGGGCGAGCCAGCCGTGCGGCCACAGGTACGCGGGCTCGAAGAACCGGGGGTCTTGGCGCAGCGCGGGCGCATCGGTCGGGTCGGGGCGGAAGAGGAGTGCTCCGTCGTGGCGATCGGTCGTCGCCCCGCGCGGCGAACCGCCGAAGTATGCGAACACCTTCGTCGTGAAGAACGTGGGTCGTCCGTGCGTGATCTTCTCGGCTGCCTCGGGGAGGGCGAGCGCGATCTCCCGCACACGCGCGAGCAGGGGGTCGGCGTCGTCGAACATGAGGGGGTGGGCCATGGGCTCATCCTGCCCCGCCGTCAGGTCGCGTTCCAGAGGTCCCGGTAATAGGCCATGCGGGGCTCGTCGCCGTGACAGACGACGAGCGCGTCGATCGGCGGAGGCGAACGCAGGGCACCGGGCACGTGGATGCCGCGCGCTGCGGCGTTCCCGATCCGCGTCCGGACGGACCAGTCGAACGGGCAGTCGGCGACGGGGAGGGCGTCGTGCAGCGCGCGCAGGCCCGCCCCCATCGCGCGTACCGCGACCTCGGGCTCGGCGATCCAGAGCGGATCCACGGCGGAGAGCCCCGGCACCGCCCGCGTCACGAGCCATTCCTCGTCACCGTCGTCGCCGACCTCGAGCACGTCGGGTACCGCCGTGTACGGCGCGGCCCAGCGCAATCGTTCCGCCTCGGCGGACATCGAGGTCTCCCGGTGCAAGGGCCCGACTTTGATGTACCGGCCGTCGTCGGCGTGGAACGTCACGCCTCCGATGCCGTTGACCCAGACGGGGCTGACGACCGCTCCGCGCGCGAGTGCCCGTACTCGTCCAGGCACGGGGACGTCGGGGGCGGGGATGCTCACGGCATCCATTGTCGTCGTCGCACGCGTCACCACTCTGGGACTGCGTGTCTCCACTTTTGATACTCGATCCCATCGCCTAGGCTGGGGAGCGGAGTTCGAAGGAGAGCACACATGGACCTCAGCGGAGCATCCGCCCTCGTCACCGGCGGTGCCAGCGGTCTCGGATTCGCGACCGCGAAGCGACTCGCGGATGCCGGGGCGCACGTCGTGATCGTCGACCTGCCGTCCTCGCCCGGCGTCGACCGCGCGGCCGAGCTCGGGGGTGCATTCGCCGCCGCCGACGTCACCGACCCGGGGCAGGTCGCCGCGGCCGTCGCCGCCGCGAGCGCCGCCGGGCCGCTGCGGGTCGTCGTCAACTGCGCGGGCATCGCTCCGCCCGCCAAGGTCCTCGATCGCGACGGGGTGCCGACCGATCTCGCGCACTTCGAGAAGATCGTCCGCGTCAACCTCATCGGCACGTACAACGTCATCGGGCAGGCGTCCGCGGCGATCGCCCGTACTCAGCCCACCGACGGCGGAGACCGCGGCGTCATCGTCAACACGGCCTCGGTCGCTGCGTTCGACGGGCAGATCGGGCAGCCCGCCTATTCGGCATCCAAGGGCGGTGTCCATGCGATGACCCTGCCGATCGCGCGCGAGCTCGCGCGTTACGGCATCCGCGTCTGCACGATCGCGCCGGGGATCATGGAGACCCCGATGCTCGCGGGGCTCCCCGAAGCCGCCCAGGCGAGCCTCGGCGAGCAGGTGCCGTACCCGCAGCGCCTGGGCCGGCCCGACGAATACGCGTCGCTCGTGCTCGAGATCGTGCGCAACGGCTACCTCAACGGCGAGACGATCCGTCTCGACGGCGCGATCCGGATGGCACCCAAGTGAGTGGTCGCGCCGCGTTCAGCTCGCACACCGACCGAAAGACCAGCGCATGACCGACTCGATCCTCTCCCGCCGCGAGGGCGCGCTCGCGCGCCTGACCTTCAACCGCCCGGCATCCCTCAACGCGATGGGGTTCGAGATGGGTCGCCGCTGGCGCGATCTCGCGCGTGAGGTGACCTCGGATCCGACGGTCGGGGCGGTGCTGCTGGATGCCGAGGGCCCGGCCTTCTGCGCCGGCGGCGACGTGCTGGAGATGGCCACGAGCGGAGCGGGCGGGGCCGAGGTCACCGCGATGGCGGAGATCATCCACGAGGGCATTCGCTCCTTCATCGAGTCGGACAAGCCGATCGTCGCGTCGGTGCACGGCGCGGTCGCCGGCGGCGGTATCGGGCTCATGCTCACGGCCGACTACGTCGTTGCGAGCCCGCGCGCGAAGTTCGTCAGTCGCTACGCCAACATCGGCCTCACGCCCGACCTCGGCGTGTCGACGCTCCTCGCCGCGGCGGTCGGCCAGACCCGCGCGCTGCGCCTGCTGCTGCAGGACGAGACGATCGACGCCGCCACCGCACTCGACTGGGGCCTTGTCACCGAGGTCGCCGACGACCCCGGTGCGCGCGCCGCCGAGATCGCACGCTTCTGGCTCGAGAACGCGACCGCCGCGTTCGGTCAGGCGAAGCGCCTCCTGCGCGCGGGCGCGCGGCGCGCGTTCGCGCAGAACCTCTCGGACGAAGCGCGCACGATCGGTGCTGCGTTCGACACCGACCAGGCGCGGGCGCGTGTCGCGGCCTTCGCCGCGGCATCCCGCAAGAGCACATCCGCCCGCACCTCCGAGGAGAACGCATGACCACGCTCGCCGGCAAGACCATTCTCATGTCGGGCGGCAGCCGCGGCATCGGGCTCGCGATCGCGCTGCGCGCGGCGCGCGACGGTGCGAACATCGCGCTCATCGCGAAGACCGACACCCCCCACCCGAAGCTCGAAGGGACGGTGCACTCGGCCGCGGATGCCATCGAGAAGGCCGGCGGCAACGCGCTGCCGATCGTGGGAGATGTCCGCGACGACGACACCGTGACCGAGGCCGTGCTGAGGACGCAGGGCGAGTTCGGCGGCATCGACATCGTCATCAACAACGCGTCGGTCATCGACCTCTCCGGGTCGCTCGAGCTCGCCGCGAAGAAGTACGACCTCATGCAGGACGTCAACGTCCGCGGCACGTTCATGGTGAGCCGAGCCGCCGTTCCGATCCTGAAGGATGCCGAGAACCCGCACATCCTCTCCCTCTCGCCGCCGCTGAACATCACCCCGCGCTGGCTCGGCGCCCACACGGGCTACACGCTCGCGAAGTACGGCATGACGATGGCGACCCTCGGTATGGCCGCCGAGTTCGCGAAGGACGGGATCGCCGCCAACACCCTGTGGCCCGAGACGACGATTGCGACCGCAGCGGTGCAGTTCGCCCTCGGTGGCGACCGCATGATGAAGGTGAGCCGCACCCCCCAGGTGTACGCTGATGCGGCCTACGCGGTGCTCGTCAAGCCCGCGCGCGAGTACACGGGGCAGACCCTCATCGTCGAGCAGGTGCTGAGGGACGCCGGCGTCACCGATTTCTCGGGCTACGCCGCGACGCCGGGCACACCCGACAGCGAGCTGTTCCCGGACATCTTCCTCTGACGGACGCGTCGAGAAGCGTGGCGGCGCGCCGGGTCAGACGAGGCCGAGGCGCACGAGCGCGCCGTGCACACCGTCGTCCAGCACGCCCGTCGTGACGAGGTCGGCCTTGGCCTGCAGCTCGGGGTCGGCACCGCCCATCGCGACGGCGGTGCCGACGACCTCGAACATCTCGACGTCGTTCCAGCTGTCGCCGATGCCGACGGTGTCCGCGGCATCCCGCCCGAGCGCCTGCAGCACTTCGCGGATCGCCGAGCCCTTGTTGACGCCGAGCATCGCGATCTCACCGTTCGAACCGCCGGGCATGGGGATCGACCCCGGAATCACGTGGAACGCGTCACCGAGGTCTTCTTCGGCGCGGTCGAGGGTGTCCGAGCTCGCGCTGATGAAGGTCGCCTTGACGACCTGATCGAGGTCGACCTCGGAGATCGGCCGGTACCCGATCACGGGCGCGGGTTCGTCCTCGTCGAGACCCAGGGCGCGCAAGTCCTCGGCATGCCGCTCGCGACGCTGCCGGAAGAAGTCTTCCGCGATGTCGGCGACACCGCCCGATGCATAGACGCCCTCGTCGGTCTGGAGGAAGTAGTGGATGCCGTGCCTCTCGAAGTACTCGATCATCCGGTCGACCGCGGATCGCGGCATGAGGTGCGCGGCGACGCGCTCCTCGGCGCCGTCGGCGCCGATCCGCACGGCGAAGGCGCCGCCGTTCGTGATCGCGCCGTCGAAGCCGATCGCGCGGACCGACGGGTGGATGTCGCCCGCCGACCGGCCCGTGCACAGATAGACCAGGTGTCCGTTCCGCCGCGCCGAGCGGATCGCCGTGACGGTCGAAGGGGCGATGACGGTCCCGTGTTCGAGGATCGTCCCGTCGACGTCGATGAACACGATGCGCTGAGGGGAATCCGGCGAAGTCACGACATCCATTCTCCTGCACGCCTCGACGGCGAGCGGTGAGGCGACCGCGACGACCGTCGTCATGCGTCGAACGCGACCGGGTACCGTGTCGGCATGGCAGATCTGCGTGCGGCGCTCCGGGATCGCCCCCTCGTGCTCGACGGGGGACTCGGCACGCTCCTCGAGGCCCGCGGAAACGACCTCCGCGGCCGGATGTGGTCGGCGCGACTGCTGCGGGAGGACCCGGACGAGGTGCGTGCGGCCCATGCGGAGTTCGTCGAGGCCGGCGCCGAGGTCCTCGTCACCTCCTCCTACCAGGTAGCGTTCGACGCGGGGCTGGACGATGCCGAGGTCGAGCAGCTGCTGCGGCGCAGTGTGACCCTCGCCCGCGAGGCGGGGGACGTGTTCGTCGCGGCGTCTGTCGGCCCTTACGGTGCGATCCGCGCCGACGGCAGCGAATATACGGGAGACGACGGCGTGGAGGTCGACGAGCTGCGCGCCTTCCACCGCCGCCGGCTTGAGGTGCTGGCGGATGCCGGCGCCGACGCACTGGCGATCGAGACCATCCCGAGCCGCGTCGAGGTGCAGGCGCTCGTGGCGGAACTCGGGCGGCTGGGGCGCCCTGACCTGCCGGTGTGGATCAGTCTCTCCGGGGGGAGTTCCGGCTTTGCCGCGCCCGGCGAGATAGCCGCGGCCCTCGCGGATGCGGCGGAGGCGCCGGGGGTCATCGCGGTGGGTGTCAACTGCTGCCCCCCGGCGTCGGTCGCCGCCGCGCTCGCGGCGCGCCCGCAGACCACGTTCGGCATCGCCTATCCCAACAGCGGTGAGGAGTGGAACGCTGCCGCGCGAGTGTGGACAGGGACGGGGCGGTTTCCCACGGAGGTGGCGGGCGCGTGGATCGATGCGGGCGCGAGGCTGGTGGGCGGATGCTGCCGCACGACGCCCGCCCACATCGCAGCCCTCTCGGCATCCCTGCGCTGAGGGGGCTTCTTCTCTCATGCCTGATCTGAGCCTCGTCGCCTGGCTGGTCCTCGCCTTGGGTGCGGTCGTGATCGGACTGTCGAAGGCCGCGCTCCCGGGTGCCGGGACGGTCGCGGTCGTCCTGTTCGCCTCCGTGCTCCCGGCGAAGGAGTCGACCGGGACGATCCTCCTCCTTCTCATCGTGGGCGACGCCTTCGCGTTGGTGAGCTACCGGCGTCACGCGGACTGGCGCACGATCGTGCGTATGGCACCGGCTGTGGTTCTGGGACTCGTCGCAGGCGCGGTCTTCCTCGTCGTCGCGACGGATGCCCTCGTGCGGGTGACGATCGGCGTCCTCCTGCTTCTGGTCGTTGCCGTGACGCTGTGGCGTCGGCGCTCGCCGGCGACGGTCGCGTCAGGTGCGGTCGCGGCAGGGGCCTACGGAGGCCTCGCCGGGTTCACGACGATGGTCGCCAACGCCGCCGGGCCCGTGATGTCGATGTACTTCATCGCGGCACGCTTTCCTGTCCAGGCGTTCCTCGGGACGTCGGCGTGGTTCTTCGCGGTCGTCAACGTCGCGAAGCTTCCGTTCTCGTTCGGGCTCGGACTCATCACGCCGCAGGGTGCGTTGACCTCCCTCTTGCTCGTCCCTGTCGTTCTCGCCGCTGCGTTCGTCGGCCGCGCCTTCGCTCGGCGCGTCGACCAGCGGCTGTTCGATCGGATCGTCATCGTCCTCACGATCATCGGCTCGGTGACCCTGCTCATCCCTCGCTGAAGCGCCGAGACCAGCGCTCATCCAGGGGGCCTCGGTACGCTGGAGTCATGACCGAGCCCACCCCCGTCCGCACGACGAAGCCCCGCCAGGTGCGCCCGCGCACGGAGGGCTGGACGCAGAGGGTGGATGCCGAGGGCAAGCCTCTCCTGCAGTTCGCGGCACCCAAGAAAGGCATGCCGCCGACGCACCTCGCCGACCTCACTCCGGCTCAGCGCGTCGAGAAGGTGAAGGAGGCGGGGCTTCCCGCTTTCCGCGCGAAGCAGCTCGAGAAGCACTACTTCCAGCACTACACGG
>QFPD01000037.1 GCA_003248845.1 Microbacterium sp.
AGGGCCGGCAGGGGCGAGCCGAGGGCGATCACGGGCGTGCCGTCGATGTCGAAGGTGATCTCCCCACCGCCCGCGGCGTTCGCCGCTTCGATCGCGGCGCGGAGCGTGCACTCAGGCACGTCATCCGTCCCGATCGTCTCCCCGGTGTCGCAGCCGTCGGCGGGGTCCTCGGCGGCGGCGTCGCCGGTCGAGTTGACGACGAGGCCGGATCCCACGGTCACGGTCTGGGTGGTGGTGTGCGCGACGCCGGCGTCGTCGGTCGCCGTCAGACTCACCCGGTAGCTGCCGAGGCCCGGGAATCGGTGAACGGGGTCGGTGTCGGTCGACACCGCGCTCCCGTCGCCGAAATTCCACTCATACCTGAGCAGCCCCACCGCGCCGTCGTCGGTCGACGTGTTCGTGAATGTGACCGTGCGCTCGCCGAGATCGGTCACCTCCCAGGTGAACGATGCCTCGGGCGGGAAGTTCGCCCCGTTCCACCAGATCGTGACGTGGTTCGCCTTCGCAGTGGCGACGGTGATGTCGTACTGCAACCGCTCCTCGTCGCTTGCGCCGGGCAGCGGGACCTCGGGAAGCGTTTCGACGGGGAACTGCGAGCCGAATGGGTGGTTGTAGCTGATCGGCTTGCACATCTGGCCACCGAGATCGATGCCATCCACCTCGCTCGAGAAGGGGGTGCGAGTCGCCCAGTCGGGACTGCCGGGATCAGAGAAATAGAAGTATCCGGTCGCGGGGTCCGGCGGGACGTCGATGATCTCGACCGCGTACTGCTCGCTCACGAGAACGCAGACCAGGGGGCCGTAGTAGCCGGTGACCCCGGGGAAGTACTGAACGCTGAACGGGACCTTCGAGTACCCGTCAGGCAGGTTCACCGGATACGTCACCGGGGTGTCGCCGTCGGTGGTCGACAGCACGTTCATGGCGCTCCGGGCCATCGAAGTCGGCTCGACCGGTGCTGGGTCCGGCTCGGTTCCCGGCGAGTCCTCGGACGGTTCGTCGGCCGATTCCTCGGAGGAGTCCGGCGGATCGGCCAGGTCGGGGCTCGTGGTGTCGGTCTCCCGGGTGGTCGGCGCAGGCTCGGGTGGCAGGTCGACGGGAGTTCCGGCGTCGCGTGGCGCATCGTCGATCAGCTCGAGGTTCGTGGCCCCGTCGACGGAAGCCGGCTCGGTCGTGACGAGGTCGACGATCTCCTCATCGACCGCCGAATCCTCGGCGGCCGCCATTGGTGCCGCGATGAGGCTGATCACGAGAGCGATGGCCGCACCCACCCCCAGCAGTGAGGATCGCGACGCGTTCGGAATCGACATGGGGGCTCCTCTGCCGACGGTAACCGGGTGAACCGTCGCAATGCCCCGATTATCGTGACTCGACATCCACGGGACAGTCCCGAATCGGCGAATTGAGTACCGCTCGGCGACCCCGACTGAGTACCCGCCGGCGGGTCGGCTCAGTCGTCGGACTGGGAGGGGAGCTCTGCGCGGGAGCTGATACCGAGCTTCTTGAAAGCCCGTGCGAGGTGGTTCTCCACGGTCCGCACCGACAGGTGCAGGATCGCAGCGATCTCGGCGCTGCGGTGGTCGCGAGCGAGCTCAGCGATCTGGCGCTCGCGTCGGGTCAGCGGTGCAGCCTCGGAGAGCTCGGTGAGCAGCGGCGTCGACGGTGATCCTACGGATGCGGCGAGCGAGCGCGCGCGGGCCAGGAGTCGGGCGCGGTCGTCGGGACGGTACCGGGCGGCGACCGCGATCGCCTCGGCGGCGAACGTCGGCATCCCGTGTCGTTCGAACTGCTCGGCTGCGTCGAGGAGCACGACCGGGTCTCCCGCGTCGAGACCCCGAGCGAGCGCGAGCCGTGCGTCGGCGAGCGGCGAGCCCAGCGGCACTGCGGCGAGGGCGTCGGCGAGGCCGATGCGGCCCATCCGCATCCAGTGGTGGAGCAGAAGTCCGAGCGAGCCGACGGCCCGATCGCGTTGCGCGTCGTCGACGGCCATCGCCATGATGCGATGCGCGGCGTCGAGGTCGCCGTCGGTCATCGACGCCCAGGCGTGGGCGAGCGGCACCTGGTGTCGGAAGAATCCGACGCCGCCGGTGACTGCGTCGAGCCGTGCGGTCGTCGCCGGATCCACCCGTCGGCCGCTGGTCGCCTGCGCGATCGACGACCGCAGCAGCGCGAGCCGGAGCACGTCAGGCATCCGCGCTGCCTCGGCGGCGGTCGCCGAGCGATCCGCCCACTGAAGGGTTGCACTCGGGTCTCCGCGGTGTTCGGCCGCGACCGCGGCCGCGAGCGCGGCGAACGCCTGCCCTTGCACGAACCCGGCGTCCCAGGCGACCCGGTGGGCCTCGATCGCGATCCTCTCCCCGTCGCCGGGGGCGCCCCACAGGGTCATCACAAGGCTGCGCAGCACCGGCGCCACCTCGACCTCGCTGGTACTCGCCGCGTCCGCGACAGCCAGCGAGGCCATCGCCTCCGCGATCTCGCCGGCCTGGGCGAGTGCGTGCGAGCGCACCGTGGCCCTGGCCACCGCCAGCTCGGGATCCATTCCGTCCCACGGTCGGGCCCGTCGCTCGAGCAGCTCGAGCGCCTCTGTGTGCTGACCGGCGTAGACGAGCCCGTCGGCTTCCGCGACCGCGAACGCGGCGCGCGGGAGTCGAACCCAGCTCGGATATCGGCGGCGCTGCTCGCGGAGCACCCGGGCGGCACCAGGCTGGTCACCGCCAGCCCACACCATGAGTTCACTCAGCAGAAGCGTCAGTCGCACCGCCGCCCGGCTCGGTCGCAGGCGCCGGAGCGCGGCGCGGATCACCTCGAACGCCTCGTCGACCCGCCCGAGCTGCACGAGTGCGCCGGCCTCCGCCCGTACCGCCTCCTCGAGATCATCGCCCTTCGCGCGCGCGATCGCCGCGGTCGTGAACCGCAGGACGACCGACGCGTTGAGGCCTCCGGCCGCCAATCTCAGCGCGGGCATGAGCTCGCTCGGCGCGACCCTGCCGTCGAGATCGAGCGAGAGCACCGCGATCCGCGCCGCGTCCGGTGCCGGCGCCGCATGCTCGGCCGCGAGGTGCTCGGTGAGGATCTCCCGTCGGCGCAGCAGGTCGGTACGTTCCCACACCGTCTCCGCGAACAGCGGGTGGGTGAAGCCCGCGGACGCGCCACGGCCGTCGCCGCGATCCTCGATCGTGACGAGCCCGTTCGTCAGCAGAGTCTGCAGTCCGACGGCTCGGTCGCTGGTGAAGCGCCCCACCGGGACCCGCCCGAGTCCCGCGAGGAACTCGGCCGCGTCACGGGCGTCGGCCGGCAGTGCATCCAAGCGGGTCGCGAGGATCTGCCGCAGGGATCTCGGCACAGGGAGGCGGCCCGTGGAGCTCCACCGTCCGGCCTGGGCGGCGAGCGCGCCGTCGTCCTGCGCCGACCGGAGCATCTGCACAGTGAACAGGGGATTCCCGGCAGCACGATGCCAGACCTCGTCGAGTATGCTCGCGCTCACGTCGCCGGGGAGCTCGCTGCGCACGAGCTCGTCGGATTCCTCGCGGGTCAGTTCAGGTACGGCGACGACCCGGGTGCCCGCGCGCCCGAGCAGCGGCTCGATCACGTCCGGCGTGAGCCCACGTTCGGTTCGCACGGTCGCGACCACCGTGCGTTCGGGCTCCGCCGCCATGCGTTCGATCAGCGACTGCGAGAGCGGGTCGCAGTCATTGAAATCGTCGACGCAGATCACCGGACCCACGGTGCACAGCAGCCTTCGGATGAGCTCGATCCGGGTCGACGCCGGGGCGACCAGATGGGCCAGGGCACTCAGCGGCACCTCCGCCAGTGCGCGGACGCCCCACACGCGCGGCGCGGCGCGCACCGCCGCAACCCGGTCGAGGAGGAACGACTTGCCGACGCCGGGGTCGCCGGTGATCACCACAAACCGCACTGCGGGATCATCGATCAGACCGAGGATACGCTCGAGCACGCCCTCGCGCCCGAGAGGCGATCGGCTCGAAAGGACCACGAGCCCAGATCTTATCGGCCGCGCGAGCGCGCCAACCACGTGTGGAGCGCGCCCGGGAGGAGGCCAAGCCTGCGACGTCGGACGTTGGGACTTCGACCAATGGGTGGGCCCTGCCGGGATCGAACCGACGACATCCACGGTGTAAACGTGGCGCTCTACCAGCTGAGCTAAAGGCCCTGACGCGACAAGTCTACGAGTCGCGCCCGACCACCTTGGGCGTCGCGGGGTTGTCGTAGGTCTCGGCATCCTTACCGAGCCGCGAGTGACGGTGCGAGTAGGCGAAGTAGATCGCGATGCCCAGAGCCAGCCAGATGAGGAACCGCAGCCAGGTCTCCACCGTCAGATTCAGCATGAGGTAGTTGCAGATCGCGGCAGAAAGGAGCGGCAGGAACGGGCTCCACGGCACGCGGAACCCGCGCTTGAGGTCGGGGCGGGTACGCCGCAGCACGACGACGCCCACCGAGACGAGGACGAACGCCGACAGCGTGCCGATGTTCACCATCTCCTCCAGGATGCCGATGGGCGTGAACCCGGCGACGACGGCGACCACCAGGGTCACGATGATCGAGATGAGCCACGGCGTGCGCCGCGTCGGGTGCACCTTGGCCAGGGCGCCCGGGAGGAGGTGGTCCCGCGCCATCGCGAAGATGATGCGGGTGGCTCCGATGAGGAGCGTCAGCACGACCGTCGTGAGACCGGCCACCGCCCCGGCGGAGATCACGGTCGCCATCCAGTCCTGCCCGTGGAACGCGAAGGCGTTGGCGAGAGCGGCGGCCGGATCGAGCTGGTCATAGCGCACCATGCCGGTGACGACGAACGCGACGGCGCAGTAGAGGAGGGTGCAGATCGCGAGGGAGGCGATGATGCCGATCGGCATGTCGCGCTGCGGGTTCTTCGTCTCCTCGGCGGTCGTGGCGACGACGTCGAACCCGATGTAGGCGAAGAACACCAGCGCCGCACCGGCGAAGATGCCGCCGACGCCGAACGCGGTCGGCTCGATCCCAGCGAGGAACTGCAGGAGCGGTTGGGTGAGCCCCGTCGTGCTCTCGTGCGGAGCGGGGTCGGGGATGAACGGTGAGTAGTTGGCCGGATTGATGAACATGATGCCCGCGACGATGACGAACAGCACGATGAAGAGCTTCACGCCGACGAGCACGAGGTTCACGCGCATCGACTCGCGGATGCCGAGGGTCATGAGGCCCCCGAGGACGACGACGAGCAGGATCGCCATGAGATCGACCGTGCCGCCGTAGCCGATCGCGGCGGGGATCGGCATGCCGAGCTGCTCCAGCAGCACGCCGAGGTACGCGCTCCACCCCTGCGCGACCACGCTCGCGCCGAGGAACATCTCCAGGATGAGATCCCACCCGATGATCCAGGCGAACAGCTCGCCCAGCGACGCGTATGAGAAGGTGTAGGCCGATCCCGACACCGGCACCGT
This sequence comes from Microbacterium sp., assembly GCA_003248845.1. Classification (GTDB taxonomy): domain Bacteria; phylum Actinomycetota; class Actinomycetes; order Actinomycetales; family Microbacteriaceae; genus Microbacterium. The sequence goes on from QFPD01000037.1 coordinate 5,433, forward strand.
GGAGGCGAACTCGGCGTAGCACATCGCGGCCAGCCCGCACGCGATGGCGGCCACGACGAAGCTCATCACGACGGCCGGGCCGGCCACGTCGTGCGCGGCGCGTCCCGTGAGCGTGAAGATGCCGGCGCCGATGACGACGCCCACGCCGAAGACGGTGAGATCCAGCGCCGACAACGACTTGCGCAGCCGGAACTCCGGCTCCTCGGTGTCGGCGATCGACTGTTCGACGGACTTCGTTCGCATGACGCTCATGTCCGCTCCTCCTTGCGACGGGGTCCTTCGGGGCGCCAGGGTCCACATGCTAGTGCTCGTGGGCCACGGCCGGGAGGGGCTTTCGTCGGCGGTGCGCGATAGGTTGGAGACGTGAAAGCACGCCTTCTCGACCAGCAGCTCCTGATCGACCTCGCTCGCCTCGACGGCGTGATCCGCACCGCTGACGCCGCGCGTCGCAACCCCGCTCAGAGCGCCCGCGTGAGCGAACTGCTGACCGAGCGCCACGCGCAGTCGGCCGTGCTCACTGGTCTTCTCGGCGACCGGGACGACGCGCGTGCCGAACTCGACCGCCTCGAATCCGACGTCGCGCTCGTCGATGCGCGCACGGCGCGCGATACGGAGCGGCTCGCCGCGACGAGCAACGCCAAGGAGGCGCAGGGGCTGGAACACGAGCTCGTATCGCTCGCGAAGCGCAAGAGCGACCTGGAAGACGCGGAGCTCGTGATCATGGAGAGGCTCGAGACCGCGGAGGCCGCCGTCGCGCAGCAGGAGGCTGCCATCGCCGAGATCAACGCCGAGGGTGCGCGCCTCAGCGCGGAGGGCAAGGCGGCCGTCGCCGCCGCCACGGCGTCGTGGGAGTCCGCCACGCGCGATCGCGAAGCACTCGCCGCTCGCGTGCCCGCGGATCTGCTCGGGCTCTACGACCGGCTCGCCGCTCGCGGCGTCGGCGCGGGCGAGCTCCGTCAGCGCACATGCGGCGCGTGCCACATGGTCCTCTCGGGCACCGATCTGCAGGCCCTGCGACAGGCGGATGACGACGAGGTCGTGATGTGCCCCGAGTGCGGCGCCATCCTCGTCCGTACCCCCGAGTCCGGGCTGTGATCCGACGGCGGCGATGACGTCTCCGCCGCCGCGGTGGCGCGTCGTTGGAGCGGACGGGTCCGGCGTCGTCATCGTCGACCTCGACGAGGAGTTGCGCGAGTCCGGGCGATTCCGCGGTGACCCGGCGGATGTGGTGGTCGCGGCATCCACTGCCCCGGCGACGACACGCTGGGTGTGGAGCGACACGACGCGGTGGTACCCGCAGCTCCTCGCGCACGGAGTGACCGTGGCGCGCTGCCACGACCTGCGGCTGTGCCATGCGATCCTGCGCGACAGCGCGTGGACGCCGGGCGCCGGCGACCTGCGCGCGGCGGCGGTGTGGGATGCCGCGCCGTCAGAGCCCTCGCCCGGCGCTCCCGCGCTGTTCGATCTCGAGGACGGTGAGGTTGGCGGCACGGGCGTTCCCCACAACGCGGATGCCGCGGTCGAGGAGTTCCGGCGGCAACGCGAAGCGCTCGCGGCGGCGAGCGACCCGGCGCGGCTCGAGCTCCTGCTCGCGGCGGAGTCCGCGGGCGCGCTCGTCGCGGCCGAGATGCATGCTGCCGGGGTGCCCTGGGACCGTGCGGTTCACGAAGGAATTCTCGAGGCATCCCTTGGTACGCGCCCCGCCCCGGGGGAGGTGGCCCCGCGCGTCCGCGAACTCGGCGACGTCGTCCGTGCAGCGCTCGGGGACCCTGCCGCAAGCCTCGATTCGCAGCCGAAGCTCCTGCGCAGCCTCCACCGCGTCGGCGTGCTCGCGGAGTCGACCAGCCGGTGGGAGCTGGCGCAGTTCGACCACCCCGCGATCGCGCCGCTCCTGCAGTACAAGAAGCTCACGCGCCTCGTGAGCGCGAACGGCTGGGCCTGGCTCGACGAGTGGGCTCCGGCGGGGCGATTCCGTCCCGTGTACGTCCCGGGTGGCGTCGTGACCGGACGATGGGCGTCGTCGGGCGGCGGTGCGCTGCAACTGCCGCGTCAGCTGCGGCCCGCGGTGCGTGCCGACCCGGGATGGACCCTCGTCGTCGCCGACGTCGCCCAGCTCGAGCCTCGCGTGCTCGCCGCGATCTCGGGGGATCGTGCTCTCGCGGATGCCGCGCGCGGACGCGATCTCTACGACGGTCTCCTCGAGCGGGGCATCGTGGAAAGCCGTCAGGAGGCGAAGATCGCGATGCTCGGAGCGATGTACGGCGCCACGACGGGTGACAGCGGGCGACTCGTCCCGGCGTTGCGGCGTACCTATCCGCGGGCGATGGGACTCGTCGACGAGGCGGCGCGCGTCGGTGGTGTCGGCGGCGTCGTGACGACGTGGCTCGGGCGCTCGAGCCCGGCGACCTCGGAGGCCTGGCGCACCGCCCAGGGCCGTGCGGGTGACCCGGATGCCACGGAAGCGGACCGCGCGCGGGCGCGGCGCGCCGCGGGCGATCGCGGGAGGTTCACCCGCAACTTCGTCGTGCAGGGCACCGCTGCGGAGTGGGCGCTCGCGTGGCTGGGGAGCCTGCGCACCGAGCTCGCGGTGCTGCCGTCGGTCGACCCGACGGGAGGGGGAGAGGCGCCGGCATCCGGTCCGGTGTTCTCGCGGCGCGCGCACCTGTGCTTCTTCCTGCACGACGAGATCATCGTCCACACTCCGATCGCGCAGGCGGACCGCGTCGCCGATGCGGTTCGGCGATCGGCGGCGCGTGCGACGCAGATCCTCTTCGGCACGTTCCCGCTCGATTTCCCCTTGGATCTGCGCATCGCTCCGGATGCCGCGAAGAGCTGAAGCCGCACGGACATCCGGATGCGGCGCGACTAGGATCGACGGAGCGAATGGGTCGGCTGGACGGTCGCGTGGCGGGGAGACCCGCACCGAGGAACGTCCGGGCTCCACAGGGCAGGGCGGTGGGTAACACCCACCCGGAGCGATCCGCGAGACAGTGCCACAGAGAGCAGACCGCCCCGGCTTCGGCCGGGGTAAGGGTGAAAGGGTGGTGTAAGAGACCACCGGGGTCGTGGTGACACGACCCGCACGGTAAACCTCGCCCGGAGCAAGGTCAGACAGGGGATGTGGACGCGGCCCGCCGAGTCCCCGGGTAGACCGCTGGAGCGGCACGGCAACGTGTCGCCGAGAGAGATGACCGTCCACGGAGCATGCCCCGCGCGTGCTCCCGGACAGAACCCGGCGTACAGGCCGGCCCATTCGCCCTCTCGCGCGGCGGCGCAACCGCCCGTCTGCCGGGCGCCTCAGCGCTCGTCGTCGAGCGCGAGCGCCGCCGCGCCGATGATCCCCGCGTTGTTGCGGTGGACGGCCGGCACGATGGGCGTCTTGAGGTCGAGCAGCGGCAGGAACTCGTCGGCGTGTTTGGAGACTCCGCCGCCGACGATGAACAGGTCCGGGCTCAGGAGGAACTCGAGGTACGAGTAGTAGCGCTGCAGCCGCCGCGCCCACCTCTTCCAGCTCAGCTGCTCGCGCTCGACGGCGGAGTACGCCGCCCAGGCCTCGAAGTCCTTCTTGTGGTTCGCGCGCTGCAGGTGCCCCAGTTCGGCGTTGGGGATCAGATGACCGTCGTAGAGCACCGCGGTGCCGATGCCGGTGCCGAGCGTTGTGAGGATCGTGAGTCCCGCGGAGTCCCGCGCCGCGCCGTATCGCGCCTCGGCGACTCCGGCAACGTCGGCGTCGTTCGCGAAGTGGATGTCGCGGCCGAGGCCGTCCTCGAAGAACTTCTCCGCTTCGAACCCCACCCAGGTATCGGCGACGTTCGCTGCCGACAGCGTGCGACCGTTCTTGACGATCGCGGGGAAGGCGACGCCCAGCGGGATGTCGGCGTCGGAGACGCCGAGAGCTCCGAGGACGTGCAGAACGGCATCAAGGACGTCGGCGGGCTCCGCGCCCGCCGGGGTCGCTACCTTCACGCGGTCGCTCAGCAGTTCGCCGCGCGCGAGGTCGACAAGCGCTCCCTTGATGCCGGTGCCGCCGATGTCCACTCCGACCGCGCTGGTCGCCTTCGTCGTCATAGCGTCCACCATATCCACGCCGCGAGGATCCGCTCGTTAGGATCGGAGGACGCTCACGGAAGGAGCCCGCGATGTCGGCAGGCGAAGACAAGTTCTGGTACAACCTCACGACCGGAAAGGTCGAGCGAGGGTTCGAGTCTCCCGCGATCGACCGCGCCGGCCCTTTCGACACCGAGGAAGAAGCGGCGAACGCGCCGCAGCTGCTGGCCGAGCGCTCGCGCGCGTGGGCGGAGGAAGACGCGCAGGAAGACGCGTGAGGTCGACGCTCGTCGATGGGTGAAGGTAGGGCCGCGGGCAGATAGTCTGGCCTGCGAGCGGCTCGCGCGGCGGGCCGCGACGATCTGCGACACCGCAGCGAGAGGACGCGATGGACAAGCAGCGGGACTTCGTACTGCGCACGATCGAGGAGCGGGGCGTCAAGTTCGTCCGGCTCTGGTTCACCGACGTGATCGGCACCCTGAAGTCGGTCGCGATCGCCCCGGCGGAGGTCGAGGGCGCGTTCACCGAAGGCCTCGGGTTCGACGGCTCCGCGATCGAGGGCCTCACCCGCTCGTACGAGTCGGACCTGCTCGCCCACCCCGATCCGACGACGTTCCAGACGCTGCCCTGGCGCGGGGAGATCGACCCGACGGCGCGGATGTTCTGCGACATCACGACACCCGACGGCCAGCCCGCCGTCGCCGATCCGCGTCACGTTCTCAAGCGCACTCTCGCGAAGGCGGCGGATGCCGGGTTCACGTTCTACACGCACCCCGAGATCGAGTTTTACCTGCTGAAGTCGTCGTCGTTCGGGCCCGACGGCCCCGAGCCGGTCGACTCGGCGGGCTACTTCGACAACGTTCCGGGCGGCACAGCGCATGACTTCCGGCGCCGGAGTGTCCGCATGCCGTGGGGGAATGGGCGAGCTGGGGGTGTGGTTGCGGGCGGAGACGACAAGGTGCTGTGCG
>QFPD01000038.1 GCA_003248845.1 Microbacterium sp.
CGATGCCCATCAGGATCAGGGTGATCATGAGGACGACGCGGCGACCGTACTTGTCTCCGAAATGACCCGCGAGGAACGCGCCGAACGGCCGGAAGAGGAAGCTGATGCCGACCGTGATGAACGAAAGAACCTGCGCGAACCCCTCGCCGGCGGGCGCGAAGAACAGCTGACCGAAGACGAGTCCGGCCGCAGACGCGTAGATGAAGAAGTCGTACCACTCGACGGTCGTTCCGACGACGGTCGCGAAGACGACGCGGCGGCGATCGGCGTGGGTGGCGATGGTGCCGGTGGGGGTGAATCCGGCGGGATCGGGGTGTTGCGCAGTCATGGGTGTGACTCCAGTGTCGGTGTGACGTCTTCGTCTCGAAGGCGGGAAGCTTCTCTTGCCCACCCTTCGCCAATCATATACGATTTCGAATACGACGCAAGGGCGAGGGAGCTCATGATCAACGACCACACCACCGGTGCCGCAGCCGCCGACGACCGCTACGCGGGTCTCCCCGGTCGGCCGGGCAAGATCATCGCGGTGCACCTGAGCTACGTGTCGCGCGCAGATCAGCGCGGCCGACGGCCCGCCGCACCCTCCTACTTCTTCAAGGCATCCAGCTCGGTCGCCGCCTCGGGCGGCGTCATCGAACGCCCCGTCGGCACCGAACTGCTCGCGTTCGAGGGAGAGATCGCGCTCGTGATCGGTGAGCCCGCGCGCCACGTGCGACTCGCGGATGCGTGGAACCACGTGGGCTGGGTCACGGCCTCCAACGATCTCGGTCTGTACGACCTGCGCGCGAACGACAAGGGCTCCAACGTGCGTTCGAAGGGCGGCGACGGCTACACGCCGATCGGCCCGCACCTCATCGACGCGCGCACCGTCGACCCCGCAGCGCTCCGTGTGCGGACGTGGGTCAACGGCGAGATCCGTCAGGACGACACGACGGCGGGGCTCATCTTCCCCCTCGCGCAGTTCGTCGCCGACCTCTCTCAGCACTTCACCCTCGAGACGGGCGATGTCATCCTCACCGGCACACCGGCCGGGTCCTCGGTCATCGTGCCCGGCGACGTCGTCGAGGTCGAGGTGGATGCCCCGGCATCCGGCGCGACGTCAGGACGCCTCCTGACGACCGTCGTCGCAGGTGCCGACATCGCGTTCGACGAGACCGTCGGCTCGCTCCCGGCGGTCGACGACACGCAGCGCGAAGAAGCCTGGGGTTCCCGCGCAGCGGCGGGCCTGCCGCCGGCGTCACCCGAGGGTGCACTCGTTTCGCGCGAGGGTGCACTCCCGCCGCGCGACGAGAGCACCCTCGGCGCGAACGAAGGCACCCTCGGCGCGAACGAGAGCACCCTCGGTGCGGAACTGCGCGCGAAGCTCGAGCGGGTGCCGGTCGCGGGACTCAGCCAGCAGCTGCGCAAGCGCGGCCTCAACAACGTCACGATCGACGGCGTACGGCCGCTGCACCCCGAGCAGAAGCTCGTCGGCACGGCCAAGACCCTGCGCTTCGTGCCCGGTCGCGAAGATCTGTTCGCGAGCCACGGCGGAGGCTACAACGCGCAGAAGCGCGCGTTCGACGCCGTCGGCGCAGGCGAGGTCATCGTCATCGAAGCGCGCGGCGAAGCCGGGTCGGGCACGCTCGGCGACATCCTCGCCATCCGCGCACAGGCGCGGGGTGCGGCGGGCATCGTCACCGACGGCGGAGTGCGCGATGCCGAGGCGGTCACCGCCGTCGGCATCCCCGTGTACACGGTCGGCGCGCACCCGGCGGTCCTCGGCCGCAAGCACGTTCCGTGGGATCACGACGTCACGATCGCCTGCGGGGGCACGACGGTGCAGCCGGGCGACATCATCGTCGGCGACGCCGACGGCGTCATCGTGATCCCGCCCGGCCTCGCCGAGGAGGTCGTCGATGCGGCTCTCGCTCAGGAGGTCGAGGATGCCTGGGTCGCCGCCCGCGTCGCCGAGGGACACCCCGTCGACGGGCTCTTCCCGATGAACAAGACCTGGCGGGCGAGGTATGACGCCGAGACCCAGGGGCCGGACGCATGACCCCCGTCGCCGCCGGCAGCAAGTCGGAGGTCGCTTACGACTGGATCCGCGCACGCATCGCGAACCACGAGTACGGACCGGGGTACCGGCTCGTCCTCGGAACGATCGCGACCGAGCTCGACATGAGCGTCGTGCCGGTGCGCGAGGCGATCCGCCGGCTCGAGGCCGAGCACCTCGTCACCTTCGAGAAGAACGTCGGCGCCCGCGTGTCGGTCGTCGACGAGGAGGCCTACATCCACACGATGCAGACCCTGAGCCTCGTCGAGGGCTACGCGACTCGCCTCGCGGCCCCCTTCGTCACGGCTGACGACCTCGCTCAGGCCGCCGAGATCAACGCGCGCATGCACCGGCTCATCGACGATTTCGACCCGTACGCGTACACGCAGCTCAACCAGCGCTTCCACGCCGTGCTCTTCGATCGCTGCCCCAATCCGCACATCCTCGACCTCGTCGACCGCGGCTGGTCGCGGCTCGCGGGGCTGCGTGACACGAGCTTCGCGCTGATCCCGAGCAGGCCGCGGCACTCGGTCGAGGAGCACGACCAGATCCTCGAACTCATCCGCACCGAGGCGGATGCCGACGAGCTCGAGATGTTCACCCGCAACCACCGCCTGCGCACGCTCGACGCGTTCCTCAAGGCCCGCCACAACGAAGCCACACCCACGACGGAGACACCATGACCGACACCACCTCTCCCGCGCTCGATGTCCGCCACGTCCCGGCGGATCTCCCTGACCGCATCCGGCACTACATCGACGGCGCGTTCGTCGACTCGCAGGACGGAGACACCTTCGACGTCCTCGAGCCGGTCTCGAACGAGGTCTACGTCCAGGCATCCGCGGGCAAGAAAGCCGACATCGACCTCGCCGTCGCGGCCGCCCGTCGCGCCTTCACCGACGGCCCGTGGCCGCGCATGCTGCCGCGCGAGCGCTCGCGCATCCTGCACAAGATCGCCGACATCGTGGAGTCGCGCGACGCGCGCCTCGCCGAACTCGAGTCGTTCGACTCCGGCCTGCCCATCACGCAGGCGCTCGGCCAGGCCCGGCGCGCCGCCGAGAACTTCCGCTTCTTCGCCGACCTTATCGTGGCGCAGTCGGACGACACGTTCAAGGTGCCCGGCCGTCAGATCAACTACGTCAACCGCAAGCCGATCGGTGTCGCGGGGCTCATCACGCCGTGGAACACCCCTTTCATGCTCGAGTCGTGGAAGCTCGGACCCGCGCTCGCGACGGGCAACACGGTGGTGCTGAAGCCCGCCGAGTTCACTCCCCTCTCGGCATCCCTCTGGGCCGAGATCTTCGAAGAGGCGGGGCTCCCCCAGGGCGTCTTCAACCTCGTCAACGGGCTCGGCGAAGACGCCGGCGACGCTCTCGTGAAGCACCCCGATGTGCCCCTCATCTCGTTCACGGGCGAGAGCCGCACGGGACAGATCATCTTCGGCAACGCCGCCCCCTTCCTCAAGGGTCTGTCGATGGAGCTCGGTGGCAAGAGCCCCGCGATCGTCTTCGCCGACGCCGACCTGGATGCCGCGATCGACGCCACCATCTTCGGCGTCTTCTCCCTGAACGGCGAGCGCTGCACGGCAGGCTCGCGCATTCTCGTGCAGCGTGAGGTCTACGACGAGTTCGTCGAGCGCTACGCCGCGCAGGCGCAGCGCGTGAAGGTCGGGTACCCCCACGACCCGGCCACCGAGGTCGGCGCGCTCGTGCACCCCGAGCACTTCGAGAAGGTCATGAGCTACGTCGAGATCGGCAAGGGCGAGGGTCGCCTCGTCGCCGGCGGCGGTCAGCCCGAGGGTTTCGCCTTCGGCAACTTCGTCGCCCCCACGGTGTTCGCCGACGTCTCCCCCGACGCCCGCATCTTCCAGGAGGAGATCTTCGGTCCGGTCGTCGCGATCACGCCGTTCGACACCGACGAGGAGGCCCTCGCGCTCGCGAACAACACCAAGTACGGCCTCGCCGCCTACGTCTGGACGAACGACCTCAAGCGGGCGCACAACTTCGCGCAGTCCGTCGAAGCCGGCATGGTGTGGCTGAACTCCAACAACGTGCGCGACCTCCGCACCCCGTTCGGCGGTGTCAAGGCTTCGGGGCTCGGGCACGAGGGCGGGTACCGCTCGATCGACTTCTACACCGACCAGCAGGCCGTGCACATCACGCTCGGCAAGGTCCACAACCCCACCTTCGGCAAGAACTGATCCGACCGCAGGCAGAAAGCAAGGATGCTGAGATGACCGACCGCTCCCAGATGACGAAGACCTCCTCCGGCTTCTTCGTGAGCCAAGAGGCGCCGATCGAGACGGACAACCCGATCGCGACGCCGCTGGCCTCCCCGCCCGACATCCTGCGCTGCGCGTACATGGAGCTCGTGGTGACCGACCTCGCGGCATCCCGGCAGTTCTACGTCGACGTGCTCGGGCTCTACGTCACCGAGGAGGATGACACCGCGATCTACCTCCGTTCGACGGAGGAGTTCATCCACCACAATCTCGTGCTGCGTAAGGGCACTGTCGCGGCCGTCGCCGCGTTCTCCTACCGCGTGCGTGAGGCAGCCGACCTCGACCGCGCCGAAGCGTTCTACCGCGAGCTCGGCTGCGACGTGCGGCGCGCGCCCGAAGGCTTCGTGAAGGGCATCGGCGATTCGGTGCGCGTCGTCGACCCGCTGGGCTTTCCGGTCGAGTTCTTCCACCAGACAGACCACGTCGAGCGGATGAGCTGGCGCTACGACGTGCACATCCCCGGCGAGCTCGTGCGCCTCGACCACTTCAACCAGGTGACCCCGGATGTCCCGCGCGCCGTCAAGTTCATGCAGGACCTCGGCTTCCGCGTGACGGAGGACATCCAGGACGAGGCCGGCACCGTGTACGCCGCGTGGATGCGCCGGAAGCCCACCGTGCACGACACCGCGATGACCGGCGGGGACGGCCCCCGTATGCACCACGTGTGCTTCGCGACGCACGAGAAGCACAACATCCTCGCCATCTGCGACAAGCTCGGTGCGCTCCGCCGCTCCGACGCGATCGAGCGCGGCCCCGGCCGCCACGGCGTCTCGAACGCGTTCTACCTGTACCTGCGCGACCCCGACGGCCACCGCGTCGAGGTCTACACACAGGACTACTACACCGGCGACCCCGACAATCCGGTCGTCACGTGGGACGTGCACGACAACCAGCGCCGCGACTGGTGGGGCAACCCCGTCGTCCCGTCGTGGTACACGGATGCCTCGCTCGTGCTCGACCTCGATGGCAATCCGCAGCCTGTCGTCGCCCGCACCGACGACAGCGAGATGGCCGTGACGATCGGCGCCGACGGCTTCAGCTACACGCGGCCGGACGAGGGCGAGGCATCCCTGCCCGAGTGGAAGCAGGGCGAGTACAAGCTGGGCAACCAGCTGTGACGCTCACACCCGATCAGATCGCGGCGATCGCCAGCGAGCTCGCCGAGGCCGACCGCGCGCACGCGGTGATCCCGCGCATCACGGCGCGGTATCCGGATGCCACGGTCGAGGACTCCTACGCGATCCAGGGGGTGTGGCGCGACCGGATGGTCGCGGCGGGCCGCACCCTTGTCGGGCGGAAGATCGGGCTGACGTCGAAGGCGATGCAGCAGGCGACCGGCATCACCGAGCCCGACTACGGCGTGATGTTCGACGACACGGTGTATCGCTCCGGAGACGAGATCGACACCGCGCACTTCTCGAACGTGCGGATCGAGGTCGAGCTCGCGTTCGTGCTCGGCTCCCCGCTCGAGGGCCCCGACTGCACGCTCGACGATGCCCTCGCCGCGATCGACTACGCCGTCCCGGCGCTCGAGGTGCTCAATTCGCACATCGAACTCGAGGGGCGGACCATCGTCGACACGATCAGCGACAACGCCGCCTACGGCGCGATGGTGCTGGGCGACGTGCACAAGCGACCGCACGAGATCGACCTGCGTTGGGTGCCCGGGGTGCTCAGCAGGAACGGCGAGATCGAGGAGACCGGGGTTGCCGCGGGGGTTCTCGGCCACCCCGCCACAGGCGTCGCCTGGCTCGCCAACAAGTTCGCCCAGCACGGTGCCAGACTCGAACCGGGCGAGATCATCCTCGCCGGGTCGTTCACCCGCCCGATGTGGGTGGCGGCGGGCGACGAGGTCCGCGCCGATTTCGGACCGATGGGAGTCATCGAATGTCGCTTCGTCTGAGCCCGACGTTCCGCGACCGACTCGCCGCCGCGCAGGAGCACCCCCAGCCGCGGCCGCTTGTCGGGGGCTGGGTGTGCACGGGGTCGCCGCTGGTCGCCGAGATCATGGCGGGAGCCGGGCTCGACTGGCTGCTCGTCGACATGGAGCACACGCCGAACACCCTCGATACGGTGCTCGCCCAGCTGCAGGCGATCGACGGCTCGCCTGCGACACCCGTCGTGCGGGTGCCGGTGGGCGATGTCGTGACGATCAAGCAGGTGCTCGACCTCGGTGCGCAGAACATCCTCGTGCCGATGGTGTCATCGGCGGCGGAGGCCGAGGACGTCGTCGCGGCCGTCCGCTACCCGCCCCGCGGCCGACGCGGTGTCGGCTGCGCTCTCGCGCGCTCGGCGCGCTGGAACCGCGTGGACGACTACCTCGCGAACGCGGACGCCTACGTGTCGGTATTCGTCCAGATCGAGACGGCGGCCGGGGTGGATGCCGCGGCCGAGATCGCCGCCGTCGACGGCGTCGACGGCGTCTTCGTGGGGCCGAGCGATCTCGCAGCCTCGCTCGGTCGCATCGGCCAGCAGACGCACCCCGACGTCACCGCCGGCGTGCTGCGCGCGTTCGCGGCGGTGCGCGCCGCCGGCAAGCCCGTCGGCGTCAACGCGTTCGACCCCACCGCCGCGCAGTCCTACATCGATGCCGGGGCATCCTTCGTGCTCGTCGGGGCCGACGTCGCCCTCCTGGCCCGCGGCTCGGAGGCCCTCGCCGCGCGGTGGATCCCGACCGCGGACGACACCGCGCGCGCCGGGTACTGACGGCGCGCGGGACCGACCGCGCGCGGGTGTGCACCAACGCGCCGGCAGAGCCGCCCGTAGCGTGCGCACGTGCACGGGTCAACCCGATGGCCGCACACGCACGCAGCTGATCGAATCGGGGCATGGCCTCCTCCCGCAGCGACCACCCGAACGCCTACGACCACATCATCATCGGCGGCGGAATGGTCGCCGATGCTGCCGCCCGCGGCATCCGCGAGCGCGACGATGCCGCGACCATCGCGATCATCAGCGGCGACGTCGATGAACCGTACACGCGGCCGGCGCTGAGCAAGAAGCTGTGGACGGATCCCGACTTCACGTGGGATCAGGTGCCGTTGGACACCGCCGCGGACACCGGCGCGACCGTCCTGCTCCGCAGGCGCGTCGGCGCGCTCCGTCCCGACGCGCACGAGGTCGAGACGGATGCCGGCGACACCCTGTCCTATGCGACGGTGCTCCTCGCGACGGGCGGCGAGCCGGTCCGCCTGCCGGTTGAGGGCGGCGGGGCGAGCGACCGTGTGATCGCCTTCCGCACCGCCGAGGATTACCGGCACCTGCGCGCCCTCGCCGCGCGGGTCGACCGCATCGCCGTCGTCGGCGGCGGCTACATCGGCAGTGAGCTGGCGGCGGCCCTCGTGCAGCAGGGCGTCAACACCGTCCTCATCCACAGCGCCGAGGTGCTCGGCGCCGACGTCTTCCCGGCGGACCTCGCCGACCATTTCGCCGCGATGTTCCGCGAGGCGGGCGTCGAACTCGTCGGCGGCCGTGCGGTCGTCGGCGGCACCGCGGGCGACGCCGCCGTCCGCCTGGATCTGGAAGGCGGCGTCACGGTGACGGCGGATGCCGTGGTGTCCGGCCTCGGCATCCGGCCGACCGTCGAGCTGGCGGAGGGGGCCGGCCTCGAGGTCGCCGACGGGATCGTCGTCGACGCGAAGCTGCGTACGTCGGCGACGGACGTCTACGCTGCCGGCGACGTCGCCGAGTACCCCGACCGCATCCTCGGCCGGAGGCGGGTCGAGCACGTCGACAACGCCGAGCAGATGGGGCGGCAGGCCGGCCGTAACCTCGCGGGCGCCGACGAGGAGTACGCGCACACGCCGTACTACTACTCCGCCGTGTTCGGCACGCGCTACGAAGCGGTGGGCACTCTCGACGGGAGCCTGGAGACCGTCGCAGACTGGGCCGAGCCGCTTTCGCGCGGGGTCGTCTACTACCTCGACGACGACCGCGTGGTCGGCGTGCTGCTGTGGAACGTCCCCGATGCGACCGATGCCGCGCGGGCCGTGCTCGCGGACGACGGACCTGTCGACAGGGCTGCGCTCATCGGTCGCATTCCGGCGGGCGCGCGATGAACCCCGATCAGTTCGCGTTCGGCGACCCCGTCGCCCGGTACCCCCGGGTCGAGCCTCCCCTGCAGCATCAGGACGAGCCGGCCGTGCAGGGCCGCATGACACCCGTGCCCGACCTCGGCGAGACGAGCTACCGCGGCACGGGCCGCCTCGAGGGCCGCCGTGCGCTCATCACGGGCGGCGACTCGGGCATCGGCGGCGCGACGGCGATCGCCTTCGCCCGTGAGGGCGCCGACGTCGCGATCGTGCACCGCGCCGGCGAGGAGGAGGATGCCGCACACATCCTCGCGCTCATCGAGGCGGCCGGCCGTCGCGGCTTCGCGCTCGTGGCCGACATCACCGACGCGGCTCGATGCCGATCCCTCGTGGCGGAGGCGGCGGCCGCACTCGGCGGCCTCGACATCCTCGTCAACAACGCCGGCAAGCAGACGGCGGTGGAGCGCGTCGAGGACCTCGACGACGCGCAGTTCGAGGCGACGTTCCGCACGAACGTCTTCGCACCGTTCTGGCTCATCAAAGCGGCGCTCCCCCACCTCGTCCCGGGCGCGACGATCATCAATACGGCCTCGCTGGAGGCCTACGTCCCGGCGCCGGACCGCCTGGACTACGCCGCGACGAAGGCCGCGATCAACAACCTCTCCAAGGGTCTCGCGCAGCAGCTCGCGCCGCGCGGCATCCGTGTCAACGTCGTCGCCCCCGGGCCGACGTGGACGGCGTTGCAGGTCTCCGACGGGGTCTCGGACGAGCAGCTGACGCACTTCGACGACGAGAACGAATACCGTCGCGCGGGGCAGCCGGCGGAGATCGCGCCGGCGTTCGTGTTCCTCGCCTCCGCCGAGTCGGGCTACGTGTCGGGCGAGACGCTCAACGTCAACGGCGGCATGGTGACGCCGTGACCGCGCTCACCGTGTACGCGCTGCACGCCCTCGGTGGGAGCGGTGCGGCGTTCCGCGCCCTCGCGGAGCACCTCGACCCCGGCATCCGTCTCCGCACGATCGACCTGCCGGGCTTCGGGGACGCACGCGACGAGCACGGGTACGGCGTCGCAGCGATGGCGGACCACGTCCTCGCGCAGATCCATCGCGATGGCGCGGCGCGCTGGGTGCTCCTCGGGCACAGCATGGGCGGAAAGGTCGCGAGCGTCGTCGCGCGGCGCGCGCTGCAGGGCGACGATCCCGTGTTCGGCCTCGCCGGCGTCGTGCTCGTCGCGGCGTCCCCGCCCACGCCGGAGCCCATGTCGGAGGACAAGCGCGCCGACATGCTCGCGTGGGCGGATGCCGGAGGGCTCAGCGAACACCAGGCACGCACGTTCGTCGAGGACAACACGGCGCTGCCGCTCCCCCGTGAGAGCGACTCGCGGACGATCGACGACCTGCGCCGCGCGGCGCCCGCCGCCTGGACGGCGTGGCTCGCCGACGGCAGCCGCGAGGACGTGTCGGACGAGGTCGGCGTGCTCGATGTCCCCGCGGTCGTCGTCGCGGGCGAAGACGACCGCGACCTCGGTGCCGACGCGCAGCCGCGTCTGCACGCGGCCGTGTACCCCCGCGCGAGATTCGTGCGTCTGCGCGAGACGGGGCACCTCGTCCCCCAGGAACGACCCGCCCAGCTCGCCGCGGCGATCGCCGCCCTGCGCGACGAGATCACCGCGCGGTCTCCGCTCGTCCCCGAGGAGTGGGCGCGCCTCATCGCGTCGCCCGCCGTGGAGCCCCGCGTCCGCGCTTCTCTCGCCGCCCGCGCGATCGCCGACGACCCCGCCTATCGCCCGCGTGCGCTCACGCCGGCGCAGCTCGAGACGCTGCGCCGCTTCGCCGAGGTGGTCGTGCCGCAGTCGGCGGCTCCCGGCGAGGGCCGCATCGATCTCGCCGCACGATGGGACCGGCAGCTCGCCGCGGGCGACGGCGACGGCTGGCGGCCGGCCGACCTGCCCCCCGACGCCGTCGCCGCGAGGATGGCGCTCGACGCGCTCGGCCGCGTGGATCTCGACGGCGAGGCGGGGCGGAGCGCCGTGAGTGCACTCGTCGAGGGCGCTCTCGCCCCGCGCGACG
>QFPD01000304.1 GCA_003248845.1 Microbacterium sp.
GGAGCATCTTGCGGGCCTGCGCGATGCGCTCGCGCCCTTCGCCGGGCGTCGCCCCGCATAGGCGCGTTCAGTCCGCCGCGATGGCGGTCTCGATCGCGGCGATATCGATCTTGCGCATGGTCATCATCGCGCGAAAGGCGCGCTCAGCCGCGGCGCCTCCCGCCGCCATCGCCTCGCTCAGCACACGCGGAGTGATCTGCCAGCTGATGCCCCAGGCATCCTTGCACCACCCGCACATGCTCTCCTCACCGCCGCGCGAGACGATCGCGTCCCACAGCCGATCGGTCTCCGCCTGGTCGTCGGTGGCGATCTGGAAGGAGAATGCCTCGGTGTGGGTGAACTGCGGGCCGCCGTTCAGGCCGATGCACGGGATGCCGCACACGGTGAACTCGACCGTCAGGACATCCCCGGCGTTCCCGTCCGGGTAGTCACCCGGTGCCCGCCGCACGGCGCGGACCTCGCTGTCGGGGAAGGTCGCTGCGTAGAAGCGGGCCGCGGCCTCGGCGTCGCGGTCGTACCAGAGACAGATCGTGTTCTTCGGAATCATCGTGTTCGCTCCCGTCGCTGTGCCTCGCACGGTAGTCGCGCACAGCAGAATGCGGAAGGGGCCCTACGCCCAGAGCGCACGCCGGGCCCGATGTCGGAGGCCCCGCCTAAGCTTGACGAGTGCCTATCGTCCCCGTCGCAGCCTCGAAACTCAGCGTCCGCGGAGCCCGCGTCCACAACCTCAAGAACGTCGATCTCGACATCCCACGCGATTCGCTCGTGGTCTTCACCGGCCTCTCCGGATCGGGCAAGTCGTCCCTCGCGTTCGACACGATCTTCGCGGAGGGCCAGCGGCGCTACGTCGAGTCGTTGAGTGCGTACGCGCGCCAGTTCCTCGGTCAGGTGGATCGCCCCGATGTCGACTTCATCGAGGGGCTGAGCCCGGCGGTGTCGATCGACCAGAAGTCGACGAACCGCAACCCGCGCTCGACGGTCGGCACGATCACCGAGATCCACGACTACATGCGTCTGCTGTGGGCGCGCATCGGCGTACCGCACTGCCCCGAGTGCGGAGCCCAGATCCAGCGCCAGACGGTGCAGCAGATCGCGGACCAGCTGATGGAACTGCCCGACCGCACGCGCTACCAGATCGTCGCGCCCGTCGTCACGCAGAAGAAGGGCGAGTTCGTCGACCTCTTCAAGGAACTCTCCGCGAAGGGCTACGCGCGCGCAGTCGTCGACGGCGATCTCATCCAGCTCTCGGAGCCGCCCGTGCTCAAGAAGAGCTACAAGCACGACATCGCAGTCGTCGTCGACCGCCTCGTCGCCGCCCCCGACATCCTCGGTCGCGTCACCGATTCCGTCGAAACGGCGCTCGGGCTCGCCGGTGGCATCATGCAGGTCAATTTCGTCGACGAAGAGGGGGACGCCGCCTGGCAGAGCTTCAGCGAGAAGCTCGCCTGCCCGAACGGCCACCCCCTCCAGCTCACGGAGATCGAGCCGCGCACCTTCTCCTTCAACGCGCCGTTCGGGGCCTGCCCGGCGTGCTCCGGACTCGGCACGCGGATGTCCGTGGACGTCGAGCTCATGCTGGGCGACGAGGAGCTCTCGATCAACGAGGGCGTCATCATCCCGTGGACGACGCAGGGTAAGGGCCTGTACCAGTACTACGAGCGCCTGTTGGTCGGCCTCGCCGATGATCTCGGCTTCTCTCTGGACACGCCGTGGCGCAAGCTCCGCTCCGAGGTGCAGGAGGCCGTGCTCCGCGGGGAGAACTACAAGGTCACGGTCAAGTGGAAGAACCGGTACGGCCGCGAGATGCGCTACTCGTCCGGCTTCGAGGGCGTCGTGCCGTACATCGAGCGTCAGTACACTCAGGCCGAAACCGACACCCAGCGGCAGCGGTGGGCCGAATACCTGCGCGAAGTGCCGTGTCCTGTCTGCCACGGCGACCGCCTCAAGCCCGAGGTCCTCGCCGTACTCGTGCACGGTCGGTCGATCGCGGATGCCTCCCGCATGAGCCTCGGCGACGCGCAGGCCTACTTCGCCGAGCTCGAGCTGAGCGACCGCGAGGCGAAGATCGCGGCTGCCGTGCTGCGGGAGATCCGCGCGCGGCTCGACTTCCTCATCCAAGTGGGACTCAACTACCTGAGTCTCAGTCGTGCGGCCGGGTCGCTCTCCGGCGGCGAAGCGCAGCGCATCCGCCTCGCGACGCAGATCGGCTCCGGCCTCACGGGCGTGCTCTACGTGCTCGACGAGCCGTCGATCGGATTGCACCAGCGCGACAACCGTCGTCTCATCGAGACCCTCGTGCACTTGAAGAGCCTCGGAAACACGCTCATCGTCGTCGAGCACGACGAGGAGACGGTGCACGCGGCGGACTGGGTTGTCGACATCGGCCCGCGCGCCGGCGTGCACGGGGGAGAGGTCGTCCACTCCGGGCCGCTCTCGTCGCTGCTCACCGAGGACCGGTCGCTCACCGGTGCGTACCTCAGCGGGCGACGGGCGATCGAGACGCCGAAGAAGCGCCGCAAGATCGACAAGAAGCGCATGCTGTCGGTGGTCGGCGCGCGCGAGAACAACCTCAAGAACGTGACGGCCGATTTCCCGCTCGGCGTTCTCACCGCCGTCACGGGGGTCAGCGGCTCGGGCAAGTCGTCGCTCGTCAACGGCATCCTCTACGAAGTGCTCGCGACGAAGCTCAACGGCGCGCGCCGCGTCGCCGGCAAGCACACACGCGTCACGGGACTCGACAACCTCGATAAGGTCGTCCACGTCGACCAGGCGCCCATCGGACGGACGCCGCGCTCGAATCCGGCGACATACACGGGTGTGTTCGACCGCGAGATGAACTTCCTGCCGGACGTGTACGTCGACTGCGAAGTGTGCCACGGCAAGCGTTACAACCGCGACACGCTGAGCGTCCACTACAAGGGCAAGAACATCGCCGAAGTGCTCGAGATGCCGATCTCCGAGGCGGCCGAGTTCTTCGAACCGATCCAGGCGATCCACCGCTACCTCAAGACCCTCGTCGACGTCGGGCTCGGATACGTGCGCCTCGGGCAGTCCGCCACGACGCTTTCGGGTGGCGAGGCTCAGCGTGTCAAGCTCGCGACCGAGCTGCAGCGGCGCTCCAACGGGCGCAGTGTCTACGTGCTCGACGAGCCGACGACGGGTCTGCATTTCGAGGACGTCGCGCGACTGCTCGAGGTGCTCGGCGGGCTCGTCGACAAGGGCAACACCGTCATCGTGATCGAGCACAACCTCGATGTCATCAAGTCTGCGGACTGGATCATCGACCTCGGTCCCGAGGGCGGGTCCGGCGGTGGCCAGATCGTCGCCACCGGGACGCCGGAGCAGGTCGCTCGTGTCGCGGAGAGCCACACCGGCGCCTTCCTCGCCGAAGTCCTCGGCGGCCGGTCCACCGTGGCTGCGCTCGTCCCCGAACTCGCCGAAGGGCGCAAGGCCGGCTGACATGGCGAACGCGCTTCCATACAAGCCGAAGCCGGGGGAGATCCCGACACAGCCCGGGGTGTACCGCTTCCGCGACGCCGACGGGCGAGTGCTGTATGTCGGCAAGGCGAAGAATCTGCGCGCGCGGCTGTCGAACTACTTCGCCCCTCTGCACACGCTGCACGAGCGCACCCGCCGGATGGTGCTGACCGCGGCGTCCGTCGAGTGGACGGTCGTCGCGAGCGACGTCGAGTCGCTCCAACTCGAGTACATGTGGATCCAGGAGTTCTCGCCGCCCTTCAACGTCCGATACAAGGACGACAAGTCCTACCCGTACATGGCGATCACCCTCGCCGACGAGGCGCCGCGCGTCATCGTGACACGCAACCGGCGCATTCCGGGCGCGCGCTATTTCGGGCCGTACCCGAAAATCTGGGCCGTACACGACACGATCGACCTCATGATCAAGGTGTTCCCGATCCGCACGTGTTCGGATGCCTCCTACAAGAAGGCGATGGCGACGGGCCGCCCGTGCTTCCCCGGACAGATCGGGCGGTGCGGCGGCCCGTGCTCGATGAAGGTCACGATCGAGGAGCACCGCGCGATCGTCGATGATTTCGTGGCCTTCATGGCGGGCGGCGACGCTCGGTTCACGCGAGAACTCACGGCCCGGATGCGCGAGGCATCCGCCGCGATGGACTACGAGGCCGCGGCGCGATATCGGGACCGACTTCAGGCGATCGATGCGGTGCTCAGCCGCAGCTCCCTCGTCCTCGCCGACGACACCGACGCCGACCTGTTCGGAATCGCCGAGGACGAGCTCTCGGCCGCCGTTCAGCACTTCGTGGTGCGCGGCGGGCGCGTCCGGGGTGTTCGCGCGACGACGATCGACAAGGAGCTCGATATCTCCGGCGCCGATCTCGTGGACCAGGTCCTGCAGCGCACCTATGGTGCGGCGAATCCGAGTGAGATCCCGCGCCAGGTTCTGGTTCCGACGCTCCCGGACGATGCCGCGGAACTCGAGCAGTGGCTGCAGGAGCGTCGCGGCAAGCGCGTCTCGCTCCAGGTCGCGCAGCGCGGACGGAAGGCCGATCTGCTGCGCACCGCCACGATCAAGGCGCAGCAGGCACTGATCCTCCACAAGACGCGCCGCACGTCCGATTACAC
>QFPD01000305.1 GCA_003248845.1 Microbacterium sp.
GACGAACGCTGGGTGATCCTCGGGCCCAACGGCGCGGGGAAGACCACGATCCTCCAACTCGCCGCGACGCTCTTGCACCCCACGTCCGGTCGCGTGTCGATCCTCGACGAGACGCTCGGCCGCGCAGACGTCTTCGAGTTGCGTCCGCGCATCGGTTTCGCGTCGTCGGCGATGGCACGCCGGATGCCGCCGGAGGAGACCGTGCTCGATGCTGTCATGACCGCGGCGTTCTCGGTGATGGGTCGGTGGAACGAGCAGTACGAGGCGATCGACGAGAAGCGCGCGCACCGCGTGCTCGGAGAGTGGAAGCTCGCGCACCTCGCCGAGCGGACCTTCGGCACACTCTCGGACGGGGAGCAGAAGCGCGTGCAGATCGCGCGTGCGGTCATGACCGACCCGGAGCTGCTGCTCCTCGACGAGCCGACCGCGAGCCTGGATCTGGGGGCACGCGAGGAGCTCCTCGCCCTGCTCGGCGGCTACGCACAGGCACCCACGACACCCGCGATGGTGATGGTCACCCACCATGTGGAGGAGATCCCCGTCGGGTTCACCCACGTGCTGCTCCTGCGGGAGGGAGGGGTCGTCGCCGCGGGTCCGATCTCCGAGGCGCTCACGGCCGAGAATCTCTCTGCGACGTTCGGTCTGCCGATCGCGCTCTCGAGTGCCGACGGTCGATTCGCAGCGCGCGCGAGCGCGGTTTCCTGAACCCCGGCATCCCCTGATAGAATCGATCCTTGGTGCAATCGGCACCGCAGACTTCCCTCGCTCTGGCAAAATCCAGGGCACCACGTAAGGAACCCCATGAAGACTGACATCCACCCCGAGTACCAGGCGGTCGTGTTCCGCGACCTCGGCTCCGGCGAGACCTTCCTGACCCGTTCGACGGTCACGAGCGACAAGACGATCGAGCTCGACGGTGCGACCTATCCCGTCATCGACGTCGAGATCTCCTCGGCCTCGCACCCGTTCTACACGGGCAAGCAGCGCATCATGGACTCGGCCGGCCGCGTCGAGAAGTTCAACCAGCGCTTCAAGAACTTCGGCTCCAAGTAATCTCCGAGTCCGTCGAATGCCCCGCTTCGGCGGGGCATTCGTCGTTCGGCGACCCGCCGCGGTGTCGCAGGTCAGCGGATCGGCCAGGCTCCGTCGACGCGGGAATCGGGATCGATGCGGCCCATGCGGACGAAGTACTCCGTGAGGCTCTCGGCCTGCGCACGCGCCCACGCGATCTGCTGCGTGTGCAGCTCCTCGACGGGCCCGGTGAGCGCGAAGCGTCGGGCGAGCGCCTGAGCGACCCGACCGGCCGCGATGGCGTCGGCGGCAGCGTCGTGCGCGCCCACGAGCGCGACCTCGTAGTGAGCCGCCACGACCTCGAGGGTGCGCTTGCCCTTCCGGAACCGGTCGTGCGCCTTGTCCAGGACGAGCGGGTCGACGACCGGCGCAGGTGCGTCGATGGGCGGGATCCCGTGGCGGAGAGCCTCGTACTTCAGCAGGGAGAAGTCGTACGGCGCGTTGTAGGCGACGACCGGGATGCCGTCGGCGAAAAGATCGCGCAGCTCAGCCGTGACCTCTGCGACGACCTCGGCTGCGGGGCGCCCGTGCGCGCGCGCATGCGCGGTCGTGATCCCGTGGACAGCCGTCGCGCCCTCCGGGATCGCCACACCCGGATCGGCGATCCAGGAGCGCGAGCGCAGCGCGGTGCCCGACGCATCGAGCAGTCCCACGTGCGCGGTCACGATGCGATCGTGGGTGACGTCGATACCGGTCGTCTCGAGATCGAACACGCCCACGACGTCGGCCCAGCCGCGCGGGGACGTCGTCGCGTTTCCGCCCGCCTCGCCCGTCCCATCTGCGGTACGCGGGACGAGGTCGAGGGCGTCGTCGCCCCAGAGGGGGAGCGGGAGCTGCCACTGACTCATGCCACCGACGGTATGCGAGACGTCGGACATCCCGGCGCAGGCTCGCGGGACTCGTAGACTCGGAGGATGACCGTCCGCTCGCCCTACGCCGACCGGCTCGCCACGATCCCGATCGTCCGCCGCACGGTCGAGCTCAGCCGCGGCACGACAGCGTACTGGGAGTACGGCGACGCGGACGCGTCGACCGAAACGCTTCTCGTCGTGCACGGCTACCGCGGCGATCATCACGGCCTCGAGCCCGTCATCGCGTTCCTCGAGGGCGTCCGCGTCATCTCTCCCGACCTCCCGGGCTTCGGTGAGACGCCTCCGCTCGACGGCGTCGCCCACGACATCGAGGCGTATGCGGACTGGCTTGCCGAGTTCGCCGCGGCCGTCGCCCCCGGGGCCTCCGTCCTCGGGCACTCGTTCGGCTCGATCGTCGTCGCCGCCGCCGTCGCGGGGGGCCTAGACACACCGCGAGTGATCCTCGTGAACCCGATCGGTGCACCGGCGCTCGAGGGACCGCGCGGCATCCTCACTCGCCTTGCGGTCTTCTACTACTGGGCAGGCGCCAAACTGCCGCGCCCGCTCGGCGACGCGCTCCTGCGCAATCGCCTCATCGTCCGCGTCATGAGCGTCTCGATGGCGAAGACCCGCGACCCGAGGCTACGTGCTTTCATCCACGATCAGCACGACGCGTATTTCTCGCTGTTCGGTGATCGCGACGTGCTGCACGAGGGCTTCGTCGCCTCTGTGTCCAACGACGTGCGTCGCTTCGCGCCCGGCATCGCGCAACCGACTCTGCTCATCGCCGCAGAGAAGGACGACATCACGCCGATCGAGGCGGAACGGCACCTCCAGACGCTCTTCCCGCGAGCCGAGCTCGTCGAGATCCCTGACGTCGGCCACCTCATCC
>QFPD01000039.1 GCA_003248845.1 Microbacterium sp.
GATCGCGGTGATGCCGTCGTCACCGGTCAACTTGTAGGTGCCGAAGCCCAGCTGGGGGAAGGCGGTGCCGTCGTTGAGGGAGACCGTGGGAATCGTGACCATGATCCTTACGGTACGCCGTGTGCGGGAGGATGCGCGCCGCGGCGGGGGCTCAACGGCCGACCGCGAGCAGCCGTTCGAGCACACTGACCACCCCGGCCTCGGCGTTCGACGGTGCGCGGTGGCGGGCGACCGCCGCGACATCCGGGTGGGCGTCCGCCATCGCGTAGGACCAGTCGGCGGCCCGGAGCATCTCGAGATCGTTCAGGTAGTCACCGAACGCGGCGGTCTGCGCGGGGGTGACGCCGAGCGCGCGCTGGAGGCTCCGGAGCGCCACGCCCTTGTCCACCGTCGTGTTCATGACATCGACCCAGTGCCGACCCGAGACGACCACCTGATGCGTCGCGCGCACGTCGTCGAGTGCGGGGGCGGTGTGCGCCTCGCCCCCGTCGAAATCGTAGATCGCGAGCTTCAACACCTCATCCGCCACGGCGAGCAGGTCCGGCACGATCTCGAGCTTGGCGTAGTACTTCTCCACCTCCGCGACGAACTCGGGGCCGGTGTCTTCGACGTACGCGGAGCGCTTGCCGCAGACGACGAGGCCCGCTCGCAGGGTGCCGGCGGCGACGAGGCCCCGGATCCGCCTGACAAGGGATGCCGCAAAGGCGCCATCCACGGCATCCGACGACAGCTCCTCCTCACCGCGCACGACGAACGCGCCGTTCTCGGCGATGTAGTCGAGTTCTCCAGGAACGCGCGCGAACATCCGCTGCAGCGTGGCGAGCTGCCGCCCACTCGCGGGGGCGAAAGCAATGCCGCGCGCGGCCATTTCGTCGAGGAGCGGCCAGATCCCCTCCGGGATCGAACCGTCCGGCAGCAGGAGCGTGCCGTCCATGTCGACGGCGATGAGTCGGATGTCGGGGGTGGTCACCCCTCCATCATTTCAGCGCGACCGTCACTCGCGCGCGGCGCGGGCCACGGCGCGCGCGAGCTCCGCGTCGATCGACGTGCGCGCGTCGTGCGCAGCGGCCGCTGCGGCGAGCCCTTGCGCGGAGCGGCGGAACGCGGGTGTCCCCAGCACTCGCGTCACCGCCGCCCGCAGTTGATCCGCGCTCGGCGTTCCCGTGCGCAGGTTCACGCCCGCGCCCGACCATGCGACGCGGGCGGCGACCTCGGGCTTGTCCTCGGTGTCGCCGGCGACGACGATGGGCACTCCGGCGGACAGAGCGTGCTGGATGCCGCCGTACCCGCCGTTCGTCACGAACACCGACGTGAGCGGGAGGAGCCGGCCGTAGGGCAGGTAGGTGGCGACACGCACGTTGCCGGGCAACGGACCGAGGTCCGCCCCGGCGGCCCCGCCGAGGGAGACGACGACGAGCACGTCGAGCTCGGCGAGCGCGCGCACCGTCGGGAGGACGAGCCGGTCGAATTCGCGGTTGTCGATCGTGCCCTGGGTGACGTGGACGACGGGGCGCGTGCCGTCGAGATCGCCCCAGGCTCTCCGGTATGGCTTCACGCCCCTACTCGTCGCCGTTGCGCGACGAAGCCACCGCCCGCACGCGGGAGCGGATCGTCGCGGCGGCGGGACACCTGTTCGCTGCCCAGGGCTACGTCTCGACGACGATGGCCGCCATCGCGCGCGAGGCGGGAGTCTCGGTGCAGAGCGTGCATCTCGCGGGGCCCAAGAGCGCGCTGCTGATGGCGTCGTTCGAAGTCGCCCTCGCAGGCGACGAGGGAACGCACCCGTTGCACGAGCGCCCCGCGATCGCGCAGATCATGACCCTTCCCCCCGACGAGGCGCTGCCCGCGTACGTCAGCTTCCTCGCCGAGGCGAACGCACGAACCGCGGGCATCAGTCGCGCCCTGTACGTCGCCGCCGAGACCGATGAGACGATCGCCGCTCTCGTCGCCGACCTCGACGAACGCCGTCACCGTGACATCCGGGCGGGGATCCTCTGGTGTATCGACCGCGGGGTGCTGCAGGGGGACATCGACGTCGACCAGCGCACCGACGTCCTCACCCACCTCGTCTCCCCGGAGACGTATCGATTCTTCGTGCGCGAGCGCGGCTGGAGCGACGACCTCTACCGAGAGTGGCTCCTCGGCGCCATCGAGCGCCTCGTCCTGCAGCCGTAGGCCGTCAGGGCTTCTCGTTCCGCCGCGCATAGGCCGCCGCGCCGCGGCTGGAGAGCGCGAGCAGGATCAAGACGTCGAGTCCGAGGGGGATGAGGCCCACGTCGAGCGTCAGCTCCTGTCCCTGATCCCACCACCCGACGAACGCGGCGCAGATCGCGAGGGTCGTCACGATCATGATGGCGACGCGCGCCCAGTTGCGACCGACCCAGATGAGGCGCAGCAACACGGCATCCACCGCGAGGACGATCACGGCCGTCACGATCGCGGCGATGACGGCGGCGGACCGCTCGTCATCGGTCAGCGCCTCGATGTCCACGACCGCCTCCGGAGCGAACGCCGCCGCGACGAGCACGGCGGTGCCGGAGAAGATGCGCAGCGCGAGCAGCAGCACCGCCGCCATGACCGCCGCAGGACGCGGCATGGTCGGGTCGTATCCCGTCGGACGGAGCAGACGCGTCGCCGGCTCGAACGCCGGGCGCCGCTCGTGCGGATCGCTCACGCCGCACCCCCGTTCGTCGCCGCGTCATCCGTGTCGGGAACGCCCGCTGCCGCGGCATCCACGCCGCGAAGGTCGAGGATCGGCAGGTCACCGTCGGTGCGGATCGAATCGCCGCCGCCGTTGCGTGCGTGGTAGCCCGTCGAGAAGTCCTTCAAGATCTCCATCGTGATCGCGGCATCCGCACCGGATACCGTCTGCACGACGTGGTCGCGCTCGACGTCGGTGTCGGCGTCGATGCGGTGGGTGATCTGCAGCGTGAACAACGACAACCCCACCGACGTATCGAACGTCGCCGCCGCGAGCCAGTCGACGCGGCGACCGCCGGGCAGGAGCCACCCGTCGGGGCAGCGCCAGAACCGCACGTGGTGCCGTTGGGCCGGGTTGCCGTCGACCTCCTGCTGATACGCGATGTCCTGCTGCCGCCCGAACAGGAACAGGGGACTCACGGGCGCCTCGTCGTAGCTGCGCCGAGTCAGGGTCGACGTCACGATCCGCCACGACGAACGCAGGGTCACGGGGTCGGCACGTCGCCATCCCGATCGCTCCATCGCGGCGACGAGCTGATCGGCGTCGCCCATGAGCGCGAGGTTCACCGGGTCGCCCAAGAGGCCGTCACTCGTCCGGGCGCGCCCGATGAAGTAGTCGGGAACGTAGATCGTCGTGAGGATGCGGTGCAGCCGCGGCAGCACGAGGTAGGCCAGCAGCACCCAGAACAGGATGCCCGCAGCGATGCCCCACCAGCCCAGGTGAAACGTCTCGGTGAGGCTCAGGTAGGCAAGCCAGATCGAGGCGAGGCCCGCGAAGGCGAAGAAGAAGCCGTCCAGCGCGAGACCGATCGACCACGCGCGGCGGCGGGGCGTCTCGGGAGCGGCCATGTTCACACGCTACCGGGGGTTATCCCGAAGCGGGGATGCGGGATGCCTCCGCTGTGCCCCGCGCGTCCCGCCCCTACCGTAGAGCCATGATCAGCCCCGAAGCCGCCGCACCCACAGCGGTGCCGCCCCGCCGCCCTCGCTTCGCGACCCACCTCGGCGCGATCGCGCAGCTCGCCGCGGTGGGCCTCGTCGGTCCGGTGATCTTCTCGGTGCTCGTGACGCTCCTCAGTCTCGGTCTGAGCCTCGTGCTCGTCGTCGGGATCGGACTCCTCTTCCTCGTGGCGTTCGTGTATGCGCTGTGGGCGACCGCATGGCTCGAGTACGAGCGCGTCGAGGGGCTCTACCACTACGGCCTTCCGGCGCTGCGCCCGCGCCGTCGGGAACGCCCCGGATTCGGAGGATGGTTGCGCACGCTGTGGCAGCAGGCCGTCGACGGCGCGATGTGGCGCGGAATCGGCTCGACAGCGATCGCGACGATCCTCGGCCTCGTCGTGCTGCCGCTCGTCTCGGCACTCGCGACAAGCCTCGTCCTCCCATTCGCGCCGCTCATCGAGCGCGAGCGCACCGCCTGGCGGCTGCCGATCATCGGGGTCCCGGTGCGAGTCGAGTGGGCGGTCCTCATCGGCATCCTCGGGGTCATCGTCTCGGTGGCTCTGCTCATCGGCATCGCGCTGCTGCACGCCGTCCTCACCCGCGCGATCCTCGTGCCCAGCCGCGAAGCGGCGTTCGCCGAGCAGGCGCGCACCGCGGGAACGCAGCGCGAGAGTGCCGTCCGTGCCGGCGAAGTCGAACGCGTGCGTATCGAACGCGACCTGCACGACGGCGTCCAGCCGCGTCTCGTATCGGTCGCGATGACCCTCGGCCTCGCGCAGCAGAAGATCGACGACGACCCCGCCACGGCGAAGACGCTCATCGACGAAGCGCACACGTCGACGAAGGCCGCGATCACCGAGCTGCGGCAACTGGCCCGCGGCATCCATGCATCGGTCCTCGACGATCGCGGGCTGGATGCCGCGCTCAGCGCGCTCGCGTCACGCTCGCACGTACCGGTCCAGCTCGACGTGCGGCTCGACCGCCGCTGCACCCGCACCGCCGAAGCGGCGGTGTACTTCGCGGTCGCCGAATCCCTCACCAATGCCGCGAAGCACTCGCGCGCCGGCGAGGTGCGCGTCACCGTGCGCCTTCGCGACGACGGCGCGGGCCTCGGCCAGCCCTCCCTCTGGGCGCGCGTGGAGGACAACGGCATCGGCGGGGCGCGAGTGCTCCCCGGCGGCGGCCTGGACGGCATCACGAACCGCATCGCCGCGGCGGGCGGCTCGAGCCGCATCGACAGTCCGACCGGCGGCCCGACCGCCCTGGAGGTGAGCGTCCCATGCGCATCCTGATCTGCGAAGACTCCGCACTGCTGCGCGAGGGGCTGGTCAGGCTCCTGCAGGATGCCGGGCACGAGGTCGTCGCGGCTCTGCCCGACGCCGGTGGCATCGCAGGCGCAGTGCGCGACACGGCCCCTGAACTGTGCATCCTCGACGTCCGCCTGCCGCCGACCTTCACCGACGAGGGCATCCGCGCAGCGCTGGCCCTGCGCACCGCGCACCCCGCGTTGCCGGTGCTCGTGCTCAGCCAGTACGTCGAGGAGCGGTACGCGAGTGAGCTCATCACGGGCCAGTCCGCCGCCCTCGGCTACCTCCTGAAGGACCGCGTCGCCGACGTGCGCGACTTCCTCGACGCCGTCGAGCGCATCGGCGCGGGCGCGACGGTGCTCGATCCCGAGGTCGTCGCCCAGCTGCTCACCCGCCGTGCGCGCGACGAACGGATGGCCCGCCTCACCGATCGCGAACGCACCGTGCTGGCCCTCATCGCCGAGGGCCGCAGCAACCAGGCGATCGCAAGCAGCATCTTCGTCACCGAGGCGAGCGTGGAGAAGCACATCACGTCGCTCTTCCAGAAGCTCGACCTCGAGCAGGACGGCGACGGCAACCGCCGCGTGCTGGCCGCGCTCGTCCACCTCGAACATCGCGAGCAGCGCTCGCAGAACGGAATGAACCGATGAGCACGACGATCGCTCCCCCGCCGCCGGGACCACGCACGTCCGCGCGCGTCATCGCGATCCTTGCGATCGCGCTCGGCGCCGTACTCGTCGCCGGCGCGCTCGTCACCGGTGTGTTCTCGGCCGTGCGCGCGGCGACCCAGCGCACCGAGACGCTGACGGCGGATGCCCGCGGCATCCGATCCCTCGACGTCGACGTGGCCGCCGCCGACCTCGAAATCGTCTACGGCGGACAAGACGTGACGCTGACCGTCACCGGGAACGTCTCGGACTGGCGGCTCGTGCGTGACGGTGACGGGCTCGCCGTCACGACCCAGCGCGGATGGTGGGGGTCGTGGCGCCCCTTCGGCGACGGTGACCGCGCCATCCTGACGCTCCCGCAGGCACTCGAGCGCGCGGGCCTCGATGCTGATCTGTCCCTCGCCGCGGGCGCCCTGCGCGCAACCGGTGCGTTCGGCGACCTGGACCTCGACCTCAGCGCCGGCGCGATGGATGTGAGCGGCAGCGCCCGGGCGCTCGAGACGGACGTCTCGGCGGGCCGGCTGGTCTTCGACCTCGCCGACGTGCGCGACGCCGATCTGCAGCTGAGCGCGGGCGCCGCGAACGGCACCCTCACGGGCTCCGCGCCGCAGACCGTCACGATCGACGTCAGCGCCGGGCGGCTCGACCTTACCCTTCCCGACGTCCCCTACGCGGTCGGCTCGGATGTCTCGGCGGGCGAGCTGCGCAACGACCTCGACATCGATGCGCGCTCCGACCGTCGCGTGTCGGTGAGCGTGTCGGCGGGCTTCGTCGCCCTGGGATCCTGACGAGGTCCGTCGTGAGCGCTAGCGTGGAGGCGTGACCACGCCGATCGATCCCACCACGACTGCCGCCTGGACCGAGCTCACCACGCTCGCCGAAGCCCTCGAGCCCGACCTGCGCCGGTGGTTCGCCGACGATCCCGGCCGCGTCGCGCGGTTCAGCTTCGAGGCCGCCGACCTGCACGTCGACCTGTCGAAGAACCTCGTCGACGATCGGATCGTCGTAGCGCTTCTGCGGCTCGCAGAGGAGACCGGCGTCGCGGACCGCTATGCCGCGATGCTCCGTGGCGAGCACATCAACACGACGGAGGACCGCGCCGTCCTCCACACGGCGCTTCGCCGACCGGCCGGCGCCTCCCCCGCGCTGTGCGTGGACGGCCAAGACGTCGATGCAGACGTGCAGTCGGTCCTGAGCGCCATGGCCGCCTTCGCCGAGCGCGTGCGCTCGGGCGAATGGACGGGCATCACGGGAAAGAAGGTCGAAACGGTCGTGAACATCGGGATCGGCGGGTCGGACCTCGGCCCCGCAATGGTCTCCGCCGCCCTCGAGCCGTACGCGGACACCGGCATCTCGGCGCGGTTCGTCTCCAACATCGACCCCTTCGACCTCGCGCACAAGACCAAGGACCTCGACCCCGAGACGACGCTCGTCGTCGTGGCATCCAAGACCTTCACGACGCTCGAGACCCTGACGAACGCACGCCTCGCGCGCGATTGGCTCTGGGCCGGTCTCGAAGCCGCCGGCGCGATCGACGGGTCGGACGCTCAGAAGAAGGATGCCGTCGCGCACCACTTCGTCGCCGTCTCGACCGCGCTCGATAAGGTCGAGGCGTTCGGCATCGATCCGGCGAACGCGTTCGGGTTCTGGGACTGGGTCGGCGGACGCTACTCGGTCGACTCGGCGATCGGGCTGTCGCTCATGATCGAGCTCGGACCCGACGCGTTCCGCGAGTTCCTCGCCGGTTTCCACGCGATCGACGAGCACGTGGCATCCACCCCCCTGGCCTCAAACGTGCCCGTCCTCATGGGCCTGCTCAACGTCTGGTACACGAACTTCCTCGGGGCGCAGTCTCACGCCGTGCTGCCGTACGCGCAGCAGCTGTCGCGCTTCGCGGCCTACCTGCAGCAGCTCACGATGGAGTCGAACGGCAAGCGCGTGCGCTGGGATGGCTCCCCCGTCACCACCGAAACCGGCGAGATCTTCTGGGGCGAGCCGGGCACGAACGGCCAGCACGCGTTCTACCAGCTCATTCACCAGGGCACTCGCCTCATCCCCGCCGACTTCATCGCCTTCGTGAACCCCGCCTATGCGCTCACGGATGACGGGCGCGACGTGCATGGCCTCTTCCTCGCGAACTTCCTCGCGCAGACGAAGGCGCTCGCTTTCGGCAAGACCGCCGAAGAGGTCGAGGCCGAAGGTACGACGGGCGCGCTCGTGGCGGCGCGGACATTCCCCGGCAACCGGCCGACGACGTCGATCTTCGCTCCTGCGCTGACACCGCGCGTGCTCGGGGAGCTCATCGCCCTCTACGAGCACATCACCTTCACGCAGGGCGCCATCTGGGGCATCAACTCGTTCGACCAGTGGGGGGTCGAACTCGGCAAGCAGCTCGCGCTGCAGATCGCCCCCGCCGTCGAGGGCGACCAGACCGCCTACGAGGCGCAGGATGCCTCGACGAAGGCGCTCCTCGACTACTACCGGGCGCACCGGGCGTAGCCCTGCGGCCGCGGCCGCATTCGCCCCCGCGCGCCCGCGACCGCGCCCGCCCGCGCCCGCGAGAAACCACCCCGACGTCGAGAAACCACGACCGGCGTGGTTTCTCGCGCGGGGCGTGGTTTCTCGCACGGCCGGAGCGCACCGCTCTCCACGCAGGAGAGTGAGTCGGATGCCGCGGCCGGGCGCGAGCCACGCGGGGGCCGGACAAGCACAGGCGGATCACGAAGGAAGCGTAGGCGACGCTTCCGCCGCGGCTTCGGCGGCGCGAGCGAGCCACGCGGGCGCAGCACCGTAGCGCTGCGGCGGGATCAGCTCACCCGCGGCGCAGTGCGCTACCAGTGCGGAGAGTCGATCCGCCCGGGTCTTCTCGCGTTTGGCGGACTGCACCCAATTCCCCGCGACCCGCCGGTACGACGGTGTCGCCGCCTCCCAGAACGCCTGTGCCCCCCGATTCGCGGTGAGAACAGCGAGCTGAGCGGCATCGAGCTCGCGCCGCGTCTCATACGAATAGCCGGCGACGGTCTTGTCGCGCCGTTCGTATGCGGCGAGGCCGGCCGGGCGCATTCGCCCTTCGGCGATCAGTCGCTCGACATGCGCGATGTTGACGGCGCTCCACACCGAGCGCGGCTTCCGGGGTGTCCAGCGCTGGCGACGCGAGGTGTCGTCGATCCGCCGGCTCGTCGAGTCGATCCAGCCGAAGCACAGTGCTTCGGGGACGGCGTCCTCCCAGGTCAATCCGCGCTCGGAGTGGCCCACCCTGCGCAACTCCATCCAGAGCTCCGCTGCGGTGTCGTGATGGCGCTCGAGCCAGGCTCGGAACGCCGCGGCATCCTCGAAGAACACCACGTTCGGTTCACCGTCGTCCACGATCGCGAGGGTAGCAGCGACCTCCGACGTCCCGATGTCCGCCGCAAGAGGGATGGCGGTACATCCACAGGCCGACGACACAGAGCCTCGTGCGCCGAAGACTGGACTCATGAACTCTCCCGTGCTGTCCGCCCATGGCCTCGTCAAACGCTACGGCGACCTCGTCGCGCTCGGCGGTGTCGACCTCGAGATCGCGCCGGGCGAGGCGGTCGCGATCATGGGGGCTTCCGGCTCGGGGAAGACGACGCTGCTGCACTGCCTCGCGGCGATCATCCCGCCCGATGCGGGCTCGGTGCGCATCGCCGCGTCCGGCGCTCCGACGGTCGAGCTCGTCGGCATGAGCGAGAACGAGCGGTCCGCCGCGCGCCGGTCGCTGCTCGGATTCGTCTTCCAGGAGCATCTGCTGCTGCCCGAGCTCACGGCGGTCGAGAACACCGCTCTGCCGCTCCTCGTGCAGGGCGTGCCGCGGCGGGATGCCGAGGCGCATGCCGCTGCGTGGCTGCGGGCCCTCGGCCTCGCCGGAATGGAGGAACGCCGGATCGGGCAGCTCTCCGGCGGTCAGGCGCAGCGCGTCGCGATCGCCCGCGCGCAGGTCACCGGCGCCCCGCTCGTCTTCGCTGACGAGCCGACTGGTGCGCTCGACTCGCACACGTCGGCTGACGTCATGACGGCGCTCCTGGATGCCACAACCGGGCAGGGACGCAGCCTCGTCGTCGTCACGCACGACCCGGGTGTCGCGGCTCGGTGCAGCCGCGTGCTGCGGATGCGCGACGGGTACCTGAGCGTCGAGGTGGCGAGCCGATGACCGCGGCCGCCTTCGCTGCGCCCGCGCCGCCGCACGCGACTTCCGGCAGGGCTGCGCGCGTCCTGACGCTCACGCGCCTGCTCGCCCGCCCCGCGCGGCAGGGGCGCGGCGCGCTGATGCTGCCCGTCGTCGCCTTCGCGGTGACGACGGCGCTCCTGCTCGTCGTCTCCGGCGGAGTGCATATGTTCCTCACCGACCCGCGGGCCGCGGCGAACGCCGAGACATATGCCCCACTGAGCATCTTCGCCCTGGTGCTCCTCGCCGTGCCGATCGCGACGCTCGGCGCTGCCGCCGCACGACTGTCCGCTCGCCGACGCAACGAACGACTCGCAACGCTCCGGCTGCTGGGCGCGACAAGTGGCGAGGTCGGCGCGATGACCGTGGTCGAAGCGGCGGCGACGGCCGCCGCCGGCGCGATCGGCGGTGTCGTTCTGTACGTCGCGCTGCTGCCCGTCGTCGGGTTGCTGCCGTTCTTCGGCGGCCCGGTCGGGGCTGGGGCGCTCTGGACGGGCCCTGCGATCGCGGCATCCGCCGTCGGCGCCGTCATCCTCCTCGCCACAGCGAGCGCC
>QFPD01000306.1 GCA_003248845.1 Microbacterium sp.
ACCACGTCGCTCACCTCGTACCGTCGGCCGCTGCCGGCATCGGCACTCTTCTCGATCTCGACGAGGCGACGATCTCTCAGGCCGTCGCGCAGGCCCTGCACACGACGACCGCGACGCGCCAGTCGCGCAAGGGCGAGATCTCCACGTGGAAGGCGCACGCGCCCGCCTTTGCCGGCAAGATGGCGGTCGAGGCCGTCGACCGGGCGATGCGCGGGCAGACCTCGCCCTCGCCGATCTACGAAGGCGAGGACGGCGTCATCGCCTGGATGCTCGACGGACCGGATGCCTCCTACGACGTGCCCCTCCCGGCTCCCGGCGAGCCCAAGCGCGCCATCCTGGACTCGTACACGAAGGAGCACTCGGCCGAATATCAGGCGCAGGCGTGGATCGACCTCGCGCGGAAGCTCCATAACGAGGCATCCTTCGACCCCGCCGACGTCGCGTCGATCGTGCTGCACACGTCGCACCACACGCACTACGTCATCGGCTCGGGCGCGAACGACCCGCAGAAGTACGACCCGAAGGCCTCGCGCGAGACGCTCGACCACTCGATCCCGTACATCTTCGCGGTCGCCCTCCAGGACGGCGGCTGGCACCACGTCGACTCCTACCTGCCCGCCCGCGCCGCCCGCCCCGACACCGTCGCGCTGTGGCACAAGATCACGACGGCCGAGGACGCCGAGTGGACGCGCCGCTACCACTCCGAGGACCCCGACGAGAAGGCGTTCGGCGGCCGCGTCGAGATCACACTTGAGAACGGCACCGTCCTCACCGACGAGATCGCCGTCGCCGACGCCCACCCGCTCGGCGCGCGGCCGTTCGCACGGGAGAACTACGTCGCCAAGTTCCGCCTGCTCGCCGAGCCCGTGCTCGCGCCCGAGGAGATCGAGCGGTTCCTCGACCTCGCCCAGCGCCTGCCGGAGCTCACCGCCGCCGAGGTGCAGGAGCTCAACATCGTCGCGAAGGGCGGGGTCCTCGACTCCGTCGCGAGCCCGAAGGGCCTGTTCTGATGCTGTACGCACAGACTCCGGCCGCGGAGAAGCGGCGGCTGTTGCGCGAGAAGCTCGCCGCGGGGGAGCTCGTGCGCTTCCCGGGCGCGTTCAATCCGCTGAGCGCCCGGCTCATCGAGCGGAAGGGCTTCGAGGGCGTCTACATCTCGGGAGCGGTACTCTCGGCCGACCTGGGCCTTCCCGACATCGGCCTGACGACCCTGACCGAAGTCGCCGGGCGCGGGCAGCAGATCGCCCGCGTGACGGAGCTTCCCGCGATCATCGACGCCGACACCGGGTTCGGTGAGCCGATGAACGTGGCGCGCTCGATCCAGACCCTCGAAGACGCGGGCCTTGCCGGCACCCACATCGAGGACCAGGTCAACCCCAAGCGCTGCGGACACCTCGACGGCAAGCAGGTCGTCGACACCGACACCGCGCTCAAGCGCATCCGCGCCGCCGTGGATGCCCGCCGCGACCCGAACTTCCTCATCATGGCGCGCACCGACATCCGCGCCGTGGAGGGCCTTCACGCCGCCATCGACCGCGCGAAGGCGCTCGTGGATGCCGGGGCCGACGCGATCTTCCCCGAGGCGATGAAAGACCTCGGGGAGTTCGAGGCCGTGGCATCCGCCGTCGACGTGCCGGTGCTCGCCAACATGACCGAGTTCGGCAAGAGCGACCTGTTCTCCACCTCCCAGCTGCGGGATGCCGGTGTGCAGATCGTCATCTGGCCGGTGTCGCTCCTGCGGATGGCGATGGGTGCGGCCGGTCGCGCGCTCGATACCCTGAACGACGAGGGTCACCTCACGTCGCGGCTGGGCGAGATGCAGCACCGCGCGGATCTCTACGACCTGCTCGACTACGAGGCGTACAACCACTTCGACCAGAGCGTCTTCACCTTCCAGATCACGAACCCCGCCACGAAGGAGTGAGCATGTCCGACATTCACAAGGGCCTCGCCGGCGTCGTCGCCGACGTGACGGCCGTCAGCAAGGTGAACCCCGAGACGAACTCGCTGCTCTACCGCGGCTACCCCGTCCACGAACTCGCGGCGACGCAGCCGGCCGAGGCCGTTGCGTACCTGCTCTGGAACGGCGAGCTGCCGGATGCCGCGCAGCTCGCGGCCCTGCGGGCGACCGAGCGGGAGCACCGCGCGCTCCAGAGCGACGTCAAGGCCGTCATCGACCTGACACCGCTCGATGCGCATCCGATGGACGAGGTCCGCTCGGCCGTGAGCGTCCTCGGTGCGCGCGACCTCGCCGGCACCGGGTCGGTGCTGGATGCCTCGGGCTCGCCCGAGGACAACCTCGCCCGCAGCATCCGCCTGTTCGCGGCGCTCCCCGCGATCGTCGCCTACGGACAGCGCCGTCGCCGTGGCCAGGAACTCATCGCGCCGCGCGACGACCTGGACTATGCGGCCAACTTCCTCTGGATGACCTTCGGCGAGGAGTTCGACGACGTCGTCGTGGACGCGTTCAACCGGTCGATGATCCTTTACGCGGAGCACTCGTTCAATGCGTCGACCTTCACGGCACGCGTCATCACCTCGACCCTGAGCGACCTGTACTCGGCCGTCGTCGGCGCGATCGGTGCGCTGAAGGGTCCGCTGCACGGTGGCGCGAACGAAGCCGTGCTGCACATCTTCGACGAGATCGGCGACGCCGACAACGTCGTGCCGTGGCTCGACGACGCGCTTGCGCACAAGCGCAAGATCATGGGCTTCGGGCACCGTGTCTACAAGCGCGGCGACTCGCGCGTGCCGACCATGAAGGCGGCGCTCGACACGCTGATCGCGTACTACGACCGTCCCG
>QFPD01000307.1 GCA_003248845.1 Microbacterium sp.
GGTCGCGATCGTCCTCGGCATCCTCGGCGCCCTCGCGATCTGGCCGATCAAGAGCGTGCGCTGAGCCTGGCGCCTCCAGACCTCCACGAAAGGAATGACATGCCCGACATCACGGCATCCGACCTCACCCTCGAAGAGAAGGCGTCGCTCACGAGCGGGCGCGACTTCTGGACGACCAAGCCGATCGACCGCGTCGGCGTCCCCTCGATCATGATGACCGACGGCCCGCACGGTCTGCGTAAGCAGTCGGGCGCGACCGATCACCTGGGGCTCGCGAACTCCGTTCCCGCCACCTGCTTCCCGCCCGCCGTCGGCCTCGGCTCGTCGTGGGACCTCGCGCTCGCCGAGCGCGTCGGGCAGGCTCTCGGCGTCGAGTCGGCGATCGAGGACGTCGCCGTCATCCTCGGGCCGGGCATCAACATCAAGCGCTCGCCGCTGTGCGGCCGCAACTTCGAGTACTTCTCGGAGGACCCGATCGTGTCGGGTGCGTTCGGGGCGGCTCTCGTCACCGGCATCCAGTCGCAGGGCGTCGGCTCGTCGCTCAAGCACTTCGCGGCGAACAACCAGGAGCACGACCGGATGCGGGTCTCGTCCGATGTCGACGCGCGGCCGTTGCGCGAGATCTACCTGCGCGGCTTCGAACGGGTCGTGCGGGACGCGCAACCCTGGACGGTCATGTGCGCCTACAACAAGATCAACGGCGTCTACGCGTCGGATGACCCGTGGCTGCTCACTCAGGTGCTGCGCGACGATTGGGGCTTCGAAGGGCTCGTCGTGAGCGACTGGGGCGCCGTCAACGACCGTGTCGTGGGGCTGCCCGCAGGCCTCGACCTCGAAATGCCGTCGTCGGGCGGACGCACCGACGCGCAGCTCGTCGCCGCCGTGCAGGATGGCACGCTCGACGCGCAGGCGTTGGATGCCGCGGCGGACCGCGTGCTCGACCTCGTCACCAAGGCCCAGGCCCGACCGGCGCCGACCGGTCCGCTCGACGTGGACGCCCACCACGCCCTCGCCCGCGAGGCGGCGGGTCGCGCGATCGTGCTGCTCCGCAACGAGGGGGCCATTCTGCCGCTGCGCCGCGACGCGAAGCTCGCCGTCATCGGTGAGTTCGCCCGGACACCTCGCTACCAGGGCGCGGGTTCGTCGCTCATCAACCCGACGCGACTCGACACGGCCCTCGACGAACTGCGCGCGCTCTCCGCCGGTGAGGTCGTGTTCGCGCCGGGCTTCGCGCTCGAGGGCGTCGCCGAGACGACCGAGCGCACGGCCGACGAGCTCGTCGCCGAAGCCGTGGCCGCGGCATCCGCCGCCGACGTCGCGGTGCTGTTCCTGGGCCTTCCCGCCGCCGACGAGTCGGAGGGCTTCGATCGCGACCACATCGACCTGCCCGCGGGGCAGCTCGTGCTGCTGGAGGCGGTGCGCGCAGCGAACCCGAACGTCGTCGTCGTGCTCTCGAACGGCTCAGTCGTCGCGCTGCCCTTCCGTGACGATGTGCCCGCGATCGTCGAGGCGTGGCTGCTCGGCCAGGCCGGCGGCGGCGCGATGGCCGACGTGCTGTTCGGCATCGTGAACCCGTCCGGCAAGCTCACCGAAACGATCCCCCTGCGCCTCGAGGACAACCCCTCCTATGGCAACTTCCCGGGTGAGTTCGGCCATGTGCGCTACGGCGAGGGGATCCTCGTCGGCTACCGCTGGTACGACGAGAAGGGTCTGGACGTCGCATATCCGTTCGGGCACGGCCTCTCCTACACGACCTTCGCATACGGCGAGCCGAGCGCTGCGATCGGCGCCGATGGCGGGCTCACCGTCACGGTCCCCGTCACCAACACCGGTGCGGTCGCCGGCCGCGAGGTCGTTCAGGTGTACGTGTCGCCCGTCGCCTCGGCGGTGCAGCGCGCACCCCGCGAGCTGAAGGGCTTCGCGCTCGTCGAGGTCGCACCGGGGCAGACGGTGGATGCCGTGATCTCGATCCCGAGAGAGGACCTCGCCTACTGGGACATCCGCGTCGACCGGTGGATCGTCGAGGGCGGCGACTACACCGTTTCGGCGGGTGCGTCGAGCCGTGATCTGCGCGCGCACACGACGCTTGCGATCGCGGGCGACGAGGTCCGCCTGCCGCTCACGATGAACTCCTCGGTCGGCGACCTCTACGCGCACCCGATCGCGGGGCCGATCGTGCAGCAGGCGTTCGCCGGGTTCCAGGAGATGCTCGGGGGCGACGCCGCCGCGGCATCCATGATGCCGAACGACGACGCCATGCAGAAGATGATGGCCTCGTTCCCCATCGGCCGTCTCGCCGGCTTCGAGGGCCTGCCCGTCACGCTCGAGCAGATCGAGCAGCTGCTCGCCGTCAGCAATGCGGGTGCGACGGAAGACTGAGGCAGCCGCGCGCTCAGGCGCCGAGGAAGGCGAGCAGCGCCTCGTTCACCTCGGCGCCGTGCGTGCGGAGCAGCCCGTGCGGGGCGCCGTCGATCTCGACGTAGGTGAGCGGCGTCGCCTCGGGCACGAGCTCGCGGAAGCGTCGTGCGGTCTTGTCGATCGGCAGGATGTTGTCGGCGGTGCCGTGCAGGATCAGCGTCGGCACGGTGATCGCGGCGACGTCGCCTCGGAAGTCGGTCGGCCAGGTGAGCGGAGCGGCGGCGATGGCGGCGTTCCCGGCCTGGTTGGCCACCTGCACGCTCGCGTCGACGGCCTCCGGCGAGATGCGATCGCCGAGCATCTCGTCGAGGTTGTAGAAGTCGCGGAAGAATCCCGTGAGGAACGCATACCGGTCCTCGGCGACCGC
>QFPD01000308.1 GCA_003248845.1 Microbacterium sp.
GAGGGCTACGGTCCGAACGGCGTCGCCCTCATGATCGAGTGTCTGACCGACAACAAGAACCGCGCGGCCGCCGAAGTGCGCACCGCCCTCTCGCGCAACGGCGGCACGCTCGCCGACCCGGGCTCCGTCGCCTACAACTTCAGCCGCAAGGGCGTCATCGTCGTGTCCGGTGAGGGCACAACCGAGGACGACGTCATGATGGCGGCGCTCGAGGCGGGCGCCGAGGAGATCGAGCCGCATGCCGAAGGGTTCGAAGTGATCACCGAGGCATCCGACCTCGTGGCGGTCCGCTCAGCGCTCGTGGACGCCGGCATCGAGTACGACTCGGCCGACGTCGAGTTCGTCCCGAACCTCAAGGTCGAGATCGACGCCGATACGGCGCGCAAGATCTTCCGCCTGATCGACGCGCTGGAAGACAGTGATGACGTGCAGAACGTCTTCAGCAACTTCGATCTCTCCGCCGACGTACAGGCTGAGCTCGAACAGGACGAGTGATCTCCACCCATCGGGAGTTCACGCCGGCGCTCCATCGCCGGAGGTGAGTCGCAGAGCGGCTGCGCCCGTTTCGACGCCTAGCGTGGAACGGTGGCAGCCGCTCTCCGCGTTCTCGGCATCGACCCCGGCCTCACCCGGTGCGGTGTCGGCATCGTCGACGTCCGTGCCGATCGATCGGCATCGCTCGTGCATGTGGGCGTCGTCCGCTCACGCACCGATCTCGAGATCGGCGAACGCTTGGCGGTGATCGCCGCGGGACTGCGCGCCGTCCTCTCCGAGCACCGCCCCGACGTCGTCGCCGTCGAGCGCGTGTTCGCGCAGCAGAACCGCGCGACCGTGATGGGAACGGCGCAGGCGAGCGGTGTGGCCCTGCTCCTCGCAGCCGAGCACGGGCTCCCCGCGGCGACGCACACGCCATCGGAGGTGAAGGCCGCGATCACCGGGTACGGTGCGGCGGAGAAGCTCCAGGTGCAGACGATGGTCGCTCGGGTGCTGCGCCTCGACGCCCTGCCGCAGCCCGCGGATGCCGCAGATGCGCTCGCGATCGCACTGTGTCACGCGTGGCGGCGCGGCGCGCCGACGACGGCGGGGACGAGTGCGGCGGGCGAAGCGGCGCTGACGCCGGCGCAGCGAGCATGGGCGCGGGCGGAGAAGGCGGCCGCACGGCGGTGAGCGGCGCGCAGCCCGCAGCCTCGCGCGGGCGCGTGTCGCTCGAACAAACGTCCGAAGACGCCTCTAGGGTGGTTCCATGATCTCCTCCCTGCGCGGCGTCGTGCTGCATTCCGACGCCGACTCCGTGATTGTCGAGGTCGGCGGCGTGGGGTTCTCCGTCGCGGTGCCGACGGACGTCGCGCGCGGTTTGCGTGCAGGCGACGAGACGCTTCTGCACACGAACCTCGTCGTGCGTGAGGACGCGCTGTCGTTGTTCGGATTCGCCGGGCGCGACGAGCTCGACACGTTCACGCTGCTCCTGAGCGTCTCAGGCGTCGGCCCCAAGTCAGCCCTCGGCGTTCTGTCGGCCCTCAGCGTCGCGCAGATCGCCGAGGCGGTGGCGAATGAAGACGATGCGCCGTTCCGGCGCGTCTCGGGGATCGGACCGAAGACGGCGAAGCTCATCGTCGTCCAGCTCGCCGGCAAACTTCACGCTCGACTGCCCACTCCCGCAGGAGCCGCGCCCGGCATCGCTCCTGCCGCTGTAACAGAGCGTGCGAGTGTCTGACGATCCCGCCCGCGACCCGGGGCTTGCGGAAGACGAGACGGAGCTCGCCGTCGAGGGGGCTCTGCGTCCCACGTCGCTCGCCGAGTTCGTCGGGCAGCAGAAGGTGCGCGGCCAGCTGCAGCTCCTGCTGGATGCCGCGCGGATTCAGCAGCGTCCGCCCGACCACATCCTCTTGTCGGGGCCGCCCGGTCTCGGCAAGACGACGCTCGCGATGATCGTCGCCCACGAGAGCGAGCGGCCGTTGCGGCTCTCCAGCGGCCCCGCGATCCAGCACGCCGGCGACCTCGCTGCGCTCCTGTCGAGCCTCGTCCCGGGCGAAGTGCTCTTCATCGACGAGATCCACCGGATGGCGCGCTCGGCGGAGGAGATGCTCTACCTCGCGATGGAGGATTTCCGCATCGACATCATGGTCGGTAAGGGTGCGGGCGCCACGAGCATCCCGCTCGACCTCGCTCCTTTCACGCTCGTCGGGGCGACGACCCGTTCGGGGCTGCTCCCGAACCCTCTGCGCGACCGCTTCGGCTTCACGGCGCATCTCGAGTACTACGAACCGGAAGAGCTCGAGCGCGTCGTCGCGCGGTCGGCCGGCTTCCTGGGCGTGGACGTCCCCGCCGCCGCGCGCGACGAGATCTCGCGGCGCTCGCGCGGCACACCGCGCATCGCGAACAGACTGCTCCGGCGCGTGCGCGACTACGTCATCGTGCACGGAGCGGGGGAGAGTGCGTCTGAAGCGGACGTCTCTGCAGCGCTCGACCTCTACGACGTCGACGCCATCGGGCTCGATCGCCTCGACCGCGCCGTCCTGGATGCCGTGGTACGGCGCTTCCGCGGCGGCCCGGTCGGCCTGTCGACCCTCGCGGTGACGGTGGGAGAGGAGGCCGAGACGATCGAATCGGTCGTCGAGCCCTACCTCGTGCGCATCGGCTTCCTCGGACGCACGCCGCGCGGGCGCGTCGCCACGCCTGAGGCATACGCCCACTTGCGCGTGCCGCAGCCCGGGGAGCCCGCGATCTTCGATGACCTATAATCGCTGAAGGTCGGTTCCTGAGGCTGTCGAAGGCCCGCCGTGCTTCTTCGCGCATCTCGCGCGCACCCGAAAGGTCGTACCCATGGATTGGATCCTGCTCGTCGCGATGGCGGCGCTGCTCATCTTCATGTTCTGGAGCTCGCGTCGCCGCGCTGCCCGCATGAAGGCCGAGCAGGAGGCGAAGTCCCGCGCCATGCTCCCCGGCGTCAAGGTGCTCCTCCAGGGCGGTCTCTACGGCACGCTCGTCGAGTACGACGGC
This sequence comes from Microbacterium sp., assembly GCA_003248845.1. Classification (GTDB taxonomy): domain Bacteria; phylum Actinomycetota; class Actinomycetes; order Actinomycetales; family Microbacteriaceae; genus Microbacterium. The sequence goes on from QFPD01000308.1 coordinate 3,001, forward strand.
GAGGACCTTTCGAAGGCCGCCCGCGTCGCGCTCGCCCCGGGCGTCGAGGTCGAGGTGCACAGCCAGGCGATCCTTCGCGTCGTCGACGAAGAAGAGGGCACTCTCACCGAAGACGAGTTCCTCGAGGCTGAGTCCGACGAGGCCGAGTACGTGGCCGACGTCGTGGACGGCGAGATCGCCTCGATCAGCGATGACGCGCTGAGCGCCCGCCCCACGGTGGAGACCGCCGCCGCGGAGAAGAAGGCTGCCGACGGCATCGAACCCCTGTGCGTCATGCCTGGCGCGCACTGACCGGCCTGCTCGCGATCGTCGTCGTGCTCTTCGGCGTCAATGCCCTCGGCGTATACGCCTTCGGCAAGAGCTCCTGGACGCCCGAGCTCGCCCTCGACCTGCAGGGCGGCACGCAGATCATCCTCTCGGCCAAGACGCCCGACGGCGCCGCGCCGACGACAGAGCAGATGAACCAGGCGGCCGCGATCATCCGCCAGCGCGTGGATGCCTCGGGTGTCGGTGAGACCGACATCACGACGCAGGCCGGCAACCAGATCGTCGTGCAGATCCCCGGCCCCGCCGACGACGAGACCCGCGATCGCATCGCCGCGTCCGCTCAGATGCAGCTGCGTGCCGTGCTGTACACCACCGCGGCATCCACGTCGTACGTGGGCGAGGACGGCAACCAGACGCCGTACCCCACGCCGGACCCGAGTCTCGTCGCCACCCCGACGGCTTCTCCGACCAACGGCAGCGACCTGAATTGGGTGACGCCGGCTCTTCAGGCGGAGTTCCTCGCATACGACTGCTCGAACCCTGCGAACGATCCGGCGAACGCGCCCAAGGATCAGCCGGTGATCGCGTGCGACCCGGCCGGCACCGCGAAGTACATCCTCGGTCCGGTCGAACTCGACGGCTCGTCGATCACGGATGCCACGGCCGGCATGAACACGCAGAACGGCCAGTGGGTCGTCAACGTCGTCTTCGATGAGGCGGGCGCGAAGACCTTCGGCGAGGTCAGTCAACGTCTCTACGCGTTCACGAAGGCGGGTCAGACCCCGCAGAACCAGTTCGCGTTCGTCCTCGACGGCGCCGTCATCTCCGCGCCGTCGATGAACGGCGTCATCCTCGACGGCAAGCCGCAGATCTCGGGCACGTTCACCCAGGAGAGCTCGAAAACTCTCGCCGACCAGTTGAAGTACGGCGCGCTGCCGCTCAGCTTCGAGGTGCAGAGCACGAACTCGATCTCGGCGACCCTCGGTTCGCAGCAGCTCCAGATCGGCCTCATTGCGGGTCTCATCGGACTCGCGCTCGTCGCGCTCTATTCGCTCATCGTCTACCGCGCGCTCGGATTCGTCATCATCGCCTCGCTCGCGGTGATGGCCGTCTTGACGTACATCACGCTGTGCATCCTGGCGTGGCGCATGGGCTTCCGTCTGTCGCTCGCGGGCGTCGCCGGACTCATCGTGACGATCGGATTCACCGCCGACTCGTTCATCGTCTACTTCGAGCGCATCCGCGACGAGCTGCGCGACGGCAAGTCCATCACGGGCGCCGTGGAAGACGGCTGGGGTCGAGCCAAGCGCACGATCTACATCTCGAAGTCGATCAACATCCTCGCCGCCGTGGTGCTGTACATCCTGGCGGATGCCACGGTGAAGGGCTTCGCCTTCACACTCGGACTCACGACACTGATCGACATCCTGATCTTCATCCTGTTCACGCATCCGGTGATGCAGCTGCTCGCACGGACACGCTTCTTCGGCGGCGGACACCCTCTCTCGGGCCTTGACCCCGAGGCGCTCGGTGCGGTCTACCGTGGGCGCGCGCAATTCCGCGCTCCTGTCGCCGCGAACGCACAGGGCGCTGCCGCGCGCCGGGCGAAGCGCTCGCGCGGCGAGGCGGAACGCCGTCAGACGATCGCAGAACGCAAGCAGGCCGAGCTCTCCGGGAGCCGCTCGACGACGGAGGGGGACGACTGATGCGCTCCATGAACCAGCTCGGAAACGACCTCTACACCGGCAAGACCTCGTTCCCGTTCGTCGGGCGACGCCGGCTGTGGTTCCTCATCGCGGCGATCCTCGTGATCGGCGCAGCGCTCGTGCCGCTGTTCCGCCCGATCCAGTTCTCGATCGAGTTCACCGGCGGGTCGCAGTTCACCGTGAGCGGCATCACGGCGCCCGACCAGGCGCTGGCGACGACCGCGGTGCAGTCGGTGGTGCCCGGCGCCACGACGAAGGTCACCACGATCGGCTCCGCCGACGGTGAGCAGTCGGTCCGCGTGCAGACCGATCAGATGACAGACGAGGAGACCCGCGCGGTCTCTGCTGCGCTTGCCGAGGCGTACAGCGTGTCGGCGGACGAGGTGAGCTCGTCGTTCATCGGCCCGAGCTGGGGCCAGGATGTCACGCGCCAGTCGCTGTGGGGTCTCGCGATCTTCCTCGCGCTGACCTTCATCATCCTCGCGGTCTACTTCCGCACGTGGAAGATGTCGGTCGCTGCCATCATCGGCCTCGTCGACGTGCTCGTCATCACGGTCGGGGTGTACGCGCTGTTCGGGTTCGAGATCTCTCCGGCGGCCGTGATCGGGTTCCTGACGATCCTCTCGTACTCGCTGTACGACACGACGGTCGTCTTCGACAAGATCCGTGAGAACACCCGCGAGGACGGTGAAGGGTCGGGACGCACGTTCGGAGAGTCGGTGAACCTGGCGGTCAATCAGACGCTGATCCGCTCGATCAACACGACCGTCGTCGCCGCCATCCCCACGGGCGCGATCCTCTTCATCGGCGCGCTGTGGCTGGGAGCGCAGACGCTGACCGACATCTCTCTGTCGATCTTCGTCGGAACGATCGTCGCCGCGTACTCGACGCTCTTCGTCGCGGCCCCGCTGTTCTCGCTCCTGCGGGAGAACGAGCCGGAGATCA
>QFPD01000309.1 GCA_003248845.1 Microbacterium sp.
GTGATCGCCCTCGGCTCGCCCCTGCCGGCCCTGACCACCTCGACGTTGATCGACGGGACTTCACAGGCCGGTGGTTGGGTCGAGGTCGTCGGCGGCGGAGCGGCCACCATCGAGCTCAGCGCCGGCACCTCACGGGTGACCGGCCTCTCCCTGCACGGGGCCGAGCGGGCGCTCTCGCTCACCGGCGGAGACGGTCACGTCGTCGAGGGCACCCGGCTCGGGGTCGACCTCGAGGCGCAGGCCACCGGCGACACCGCGACCGGGGTGTGGGTGACGGACGTGAGCCCGAACGCGGTGCTGCGCGACAACCTGATCGCCGCAGACTGGGGGGTGCTCGCCACGGGGGTCCCGCTCGCCCAGCTCAGCGGCAACCGGATCGGCGTCGACGAAGCCGGTGCGGCACTGGGTGCGCCGGCCTACGGCATCCAGCTCTTCAACGCCCCGGTGTCGGTCGCCGACAACACCGTCCGGGCTACCGCGATCGGCATCGCCGTGATCGCGGAGAGCGGCGTCGCGGGCGACATCGTCGGCAACCGCGTCGGCACGGCCGGCAAGGACGGATTCGCGGACGCCGGCACCGGCATCGTCGTCGAGGGTGCCGTCGGAACGCGGGTGGCCGACAATACGGTGCACGCCGGCGGCTGGGGCGGCATCCTCGTCGCCGGCTCCATTCAGGTCTCCGCCGACGGTGACGGCGGAATCGAGTACGCCCCGCCCGCCGACCTCCCGCGCTTCAGCGCCCCCGCGTCGTCGAGCGGGGTCAGGGTGACCGGGAACAGCGTGAGCACCTCGACGGGCGCCACAGCCATCGGCTCCTGGGCGGACGCCGATGCGATCGAGGTCGCGGGCAACACGCTGAGCTTCGCCCAGTCGCAGACCGGCATCCATCTCATCGACGGCGCTGACCATTCGATCGTCGACAACATCATCGGTCTGTCCGGCGACGTCGCACTGGCCCGGACCGCGATTTGGCTCGAGGCGACCGAGTCGCCGGTCGTCGACGAGAATGAGATTCAGGCCCGAGGCGCCGGCGTGTTCATCGAAGGTGCCGGCTCCGGCGCCGACATCACCGACAACCTGATCGCCATCGACGGCGACGCACCCGACTCGTTCGGGATCATCGTCGGATGGGACCGCACCGGCGTCACGATCTCGCGGAACACCGTCGCGGGCGCCGGCAGCAACGGCATCCAGGCCGAGGCACCCGGCGCCGTCATCGACGGCAACGAGGTGACCGGCTCAGGGAACGGCATCGCCGTCGCCGGCAACGGCATCGTCATCCGCGACAACGCGATCGGCATCGCCGCAGGGCAGACCGATACCGTCGGCAACCTCGGGAACGGTATCGCGGTGGAGTCGGGCCGCGTCGAGATCCGGGCGAACACGATCGTCGGCTCCGGCGCCTCCGGGATCCAGACGAACCCCGGCGCCGTCGCCACGATCCGCGGGAACCGGATCTGGGACACGGCCGGATCCCCGATAAACGGCCCACTGAACGCGCCGAAGCTCGAGGCGGCGATCGTGGCCGACAGCGACTCGACGATGCGCACGACCCTGCTCATCACCGGCCTCCCGTCAGAGCAGGACGGCACGATCGAGATCTTCGCGAACGACTCGTGCTCGGCCAACGACGGCGAGGCCAGGTACGCCCCCGGCATCCTGCGGGCGACGACCGAGGGTCGCGCCGTGATGATCATCCAGGTGACCGGATCGAGCGATCACTTCACGATCACATACACGACCCCCGCGGGCCAGACCAGCGAGCTGTCGAAGTGCCGCAGCCGAACCGTCCACCCGGACACCGACGGCGACGGCTCCGCCGACCCGCTCGATGACCTGATGGATGCGTCGGACGATCCGAGCATCGCGGTGCTCGCGACGTCCCAGGAGCAGCTGCTCGTCGCGGTGGCGTCCAGCGGCGCGATCGAGCGACTCGGCGTCGTCGCTGACCCAGCCCCGGCTTCCCATCCCACCGGCTGGTCGCTGCCGTACGGCACACTGTCGTTCCGGATCTCGGACCTCGAACCCGGCGGCCGGACGACTGTCGTGCTGACGACCTACTTCCAGGACGAGCCCCTCGCGGGGAGCGCCTATTGGAAGTATGGACTCCCCACCCCCGGCGCCGAGGCGACATGGTACGACTTCCGGTTCGATCCGGTCACACAGACGGGCGCGACCCGCGCATCGGCAGACGTCCCCGGCCTCGGATTCCGCACGGCCTACACGCTGCAGTTCGCTGACGGAGCCCGCGGCGACGACGATGGCGCGATGAACGGCTCGGTCACCGACCCGGGCGGCCCCGTGGTGGTTGCCGGAACGAGCCCGGAACTCGCACCGGCCCCGTCGGTCGAAATGTCGGAGAAACTGGCCAGCACCGGCTCGACGTCCGAGTCGAGCGGTGCCGCCCTGGGGCTCGCTGTCGTCGCGGTCCTCCTCGGCGCCGGGCTCCTTCGGTTCGGGGTGCGGCGATCACGCCGTCGGGAGGGGTGAGCGACCGAGCTCTACCGACCGACGATTCACCGACTCGTTGTCGACGACGAGCTCCGCGCGCATGTCTGAGAATCGCGCGGATAGCTCCACCCCACGTGCGACGTCGGCGCTGCGCGCAGCGCCCGGTGAGCGAGAGCGGTCACAGCCGGCCGCGGCGGCCACCGTCCGGCAAATGTGGCTAGGCTGATGCAGGATGCCTTGTCGCTGGCGTACCACCCTCGCGCGCATCCGAAGCCCCATCCCTGGCACGATCTGCCAGAAGACGAAAGGTGTCTCGTG
>QFPD01000310.1 GCA_003248845.1 Microbacterium sp.
AAGAAGGCACAGGTGCTGTACGGTCTGGACCTCGCGAAGAAGGAGGTCTCTCGCTCGCATCGCGTCGTCGTGGTCGAAGGCTATACCGACGTCATGGCATGCCATCTCGCGGGCGTCACCAGCGCGATCGCGACGTGCGGCACGGCCTTCGGGTCCGAGCACATGCGCATCGTGGGGCGCATCGTCGGCACCGAGTCTTCCGGCGAGGTCGTCTTCACGTTCGATCCGGATGCCGCGGGCCAGAAGGCTGCGGTCCGCGCCTTCGCGGAGGCGCGGACCTCGACCCTGCAGAGCTATGTCGCGGTTGGCCCGGAGGGGCTCGACCCCTGCGACCTGCGCCTCAACCGCGGCGACGGGGCGGTGCGCTCCATGATCGAGACGAAGTCGCCGCTCTTCGAGTTCGTGATCGATCAGCGCATCGCCGGTCACGACCTCGCGTCCGTCGAGGGGCGCGTCTCGGCTCTCGCGTCGGCGGCGCCGATCGTCGCGGAGATCAAGGACGGCGGCATCCGCGGACGCTACGAGCACGTCCTCGCGCGGCGACTCGGCGAGGACTTGCGCGATGTGCATCGCGCGGTCAGTCGCGCGGCGACGCGTGCCGAGGGCGGCATGGGAGTCGCCGCCGGCGCGGGGACGCGTACCGGGGCGACACCGCCGGGGGCCGTGCCGGGCGACTCCGCCGGCGACGTGCCGACCTCAGCGCCGCGTGCGACGATCGCGACGCTGCCGCGCACGTCCGATGCTGCGCTCGAACGCGACGCTCTTATGGGCATCCTGCAGTACGGGCACGTCGTCGACGCCGCCGAGATCGACGCCGCACTCGCCTTGCCAATGACCGTGCCCGCGCTGGATGCCGTACGCCAAGCCGTGCAGGCGCAGCCGGACCGTACCCGCATCGGATGGGCGGTGACCGCCGCCGAGGCCGTACGGGAGCCGTTCCGCTCGCTGGGGGTGGAACTGCTGACCGCCAGCTTTCCGGCGCTCTCCGAATCGGAAGCGCATTCGTCGACGAGGTCACTGGCGCGCACACTTCGCATTCGGGCGATCGACCGCGAGAAATCCGCGCTGCTCGGTGCGATCCAGCGCGTGCCCGCCGAGTCGGAGGAAGGGCGAACCGTCCGCCTTCGGCTCCGCGACCTGGATGCGCAGCGCCGCGCGCTGGCCGAAGGCGTCTGAGCCTCCCCGCTGGCGCGCCCGCCGCGAACCCGGCAGGATGATCGCATGCAGCGACGCTCACCGAACGATCTCGCCGTGCACTGCGACGACCTGTCGGTCGCGCGCGGAGGTGTGCGCGTGGTCGAGGGCGTCACGCTGCGTCTCGAGCCGGCGCGCTCTCTCGCACTCATGGGGCCGACGGGCGCGGGCAAGTCGAGCCTGGCAGCCGTCCTCGCGGGCGCCGACGACGCGAGCCTCGCCGTTGTGGGCGGGGCGGCACACGTCGCGGGCATCTCGGTGCGCAAGGGCGGCCGTGCGCGACGCGTGCGCTCGTACCTCACGGGTTCTCTCGAACAGGCGGCGGGAGCCCAACTCGCGGCGCGGCTGACGGTCGCGGAGCTGATCGGCGAACCTCTCACCTCGCGCGATCGGCACGTCAACCAGCGGGCACTGTCGTACCGGATCGCGGGGCTCCTCGACGAGATGCAGCTCCCCTTGGGTGCGGCGGCGAAGTACCCGTATGAACTCAGTTCGGGCATGCGTCAGCGCGTGGCGCTCGCGCGGGCCCTCGTCCTGCAGCCGCGGGTGTTCATCGGTGATGACCCGTATGCGAACCTCGACCCCGAAGTGCGTCTCGCCGCGCGAGATGCGCTCCTGCGTCGGCGCGACGAGGAGGGGATGGCGATCCTCATGGTCACGAACGATCCCGTCGCTGTCGACGAATTGGATGCCGATGTGCTGGTGCTGCGCGGGGGCCACCCCGTCGGATTCGGGCACGGCACGAGCGACGTTCTGTGGACGCCGGATGAAGCAACGCGGCTCGCATCGTAGCCCGCGCGGTCACGAGCACCCTCTCGGCTTTGCTAGTATGGACGGGTTGCCCGCTCGCGGGTGATTGATCCTCGGTAGCTCAATTGGCAGAGCAGCCGGCTGTTAACCGGCAGGTTCTTGGTTCGAGTCCAAGCCGGGGAGCGAACGGCCCCAGACTCCACTCTGGGGCCGTTTTCGTGTGCCCGCGATTCAGGCCTCGAGGTCGTCGACTCCCGGCATCCACGAGGCGCCGGGGCGCCCCCAGCCGCGCTTGCGGGCGATCTTCTGCACGGTTTTCCAGTCGCCGTCGTCGAGGCGGTCGATGTAGAGGATTCCGTCGAGGTGGTCGAACTCGTGCTGCATGATGCGGGCGCGCCAGCCGTCGACCTCGATGCGCACGGGTGCGCCGTCGAGGTCGGTGCCGGTCACCCTCACTCGGTCCGAGCGGCGCAACGGGAAGCGCTCGCCCGGGAACGAGAGGCATCCCTCGGATTCGTCGTCCCGGTCCGGAGAGCCAGGCTCGAGCGGAGTCATCCACAGCTCCGGGTTGATGATCACCCCGCGCCACGGGGCGCCGTCGTCGTCCTGATAGGTGTACGTGTAGATGCGGAGGCCGACGCCCACCTGGGGCGCTGCGAGTCCCACGCCCGGCGCGGCATCCATCGTTTCGAACATGTCGGCGACGAGCTGTCGGATCTCGTCGGTGATCTCGCCGACGGGGGGCGCAGAAGCGTGCAGGACGGGATCGCCCATGATGCGAATCGGAAGAACGGCCACGCCTTGAGCCTATCGACC
>QFPD01000311.1 GCA_003248845.1 Microbacterium sp.
TGCGGATCGTCCGCTCGAGCTGCGGGCGTGATCCGCGCGCGGCGACGGCCTCGATCGGGCCGAGCAGGCTCACGAGCGCCGAGAAGTAGTACGGCCCCATGTCGAGGAGCGGGCCCGCGCCGTTCGCGAACAGGAATGCGGGCTCGGGATGCCAGGCATCCGGGCCCTGCGTCTGGAAGATCGTCTGCACGAACAGCGGCGTACCGATGACGCCGTCGGCGATCGCGCGCTTCGCGGTCTGGAAGCCGGGCCCGAGGAGCGTGTCGGGCGCCGAGCCGATGCGCACGCGCTTCTGCGCGGCGAGCGCGAGGAGCTCCCGCGTCGAGTCGCGGTCGAGACCGATCGGCTTCTCGGTCCAGACGTGCTTGCCCGCCTCGACCGCCGCGCGCGACACCTCGACGTGCACCGCGGGGATCGTGAGGTTCACGACGAGGTCGACATCGGGGTTTGCGAGCACGTCCGTCGCGGTTCCCCAGGCGGCGATGCCGAACTCCTCGGCCTTCGCCTGCGCACGCTCCGGGATCACGTCGCCCACCGCCACGACCGCGACGTCGGGGAAGGACGTCAGATTCTCGAGGTAGGTCTGGCTGATGACACCGGTGCCGATGATGCCGACGCCGAACGGACGCGTTGCCACGGTGCTGCTCGTACCGCTCACGCGACGAACCCGCCGTCCTTCAGGAAGGCCAGCGAGGCCGCGACGTCGGCGAATACGTCGCCGGGCGCCTTGTCGTACTCGATGACCGCGTAGCGGATTCCGGTTCCCGCCTGGAGCGCGGCGACCAGCGGCACCTCGCCTTCGCCGGCGCGACGCTGGTCGAGCGCGTCCGAGCCGAACTCCGCGGCGCCGGGAGCCCACGGGTTGGATGCCGGGACGACGCCGTCCTTCACGTGCACCGCGGTGAGCCGTTCCCCCAGGCGCGCGACGAGGGCGGGCAGGTCCTGACCGCCGGTCACCGCCCAGAACAAGTCGAGTTCGAGCTGCACGCGCTCATCGGTGAGAGCGACGAACCGCTCGTACGCCGAGACGCCGTCGAACGACGCCACGAACTCCTGCGCGTGGTTGTGGTAACCGACCGACAGGCCGAATCCGGCGGCTGTCTCGACGAGCGCGTTGAGGCGCTCCGCGATGTCGGTCACGCCCTCCTCGGTGAGCCAGCGGTCGGGCGCGACGAACGGATCGATGACGGTCTGGATGCCGATCTCCGCGGCCGCGGCGAAGACGACCTCCGGGGCGGGAGTCGGGATGGAGCCGTCCGGCGTCCACAGTTCGTCGGTCAGGAGCGGGGCGTGCCCCGTGGGCGCAGCCAGTCCTGCGGCATCCAGCGCCGACCGGATCTCCGCCGGACGCGACACGAAGTCGAACGCTTCGACGTTTCGCAGCCCGATCTCGGCGAGCCGATCGAGCGATCCCTGCAGATCGGCGGAGAGCTCCTCGCGCAGCGTATAGAGCTGGACCGAAGCTTCGGGAAGGGTCATGGCACGTCCTTCTGGGTACGTCATTGTGGGATGCCGCGCGGATGCCGGCGGCGGCGAGACCGACGATACCGCAGAAAACCTCCAAGTGGAAGTTTTTCTGATCGCCTCCGTCAGCGCAGCGCCACGAGGATGACCACAACGAGTCCGAACACCCCGATCAGCGCCGTGAAAGCAGCGACCGCGCCGAGCAGCGCACCCCCGGGGAGCACGCGCCCCGCCGCGCGCTCGAGGAGCACGTCGTTGACGCGCGCGGTGCGGTGCCGGGCGGCCTGCCACAGGACGCCCGCGCAGACGAGGCCGACGAGACCCGGCACGACCCAGCCCACGCCGCCGAGGGTCGCCGGGAGCATCCGCATCGCGACGAGCGAGCCCACGGCGAGCGCGAGGGAGGTGCGCCGCCAGGCGAGCTCGGTGCGCTCGGGCTGAAGTCCGGGATCGTACAGCGCGCTCATCGCAGAAGCACGGCGAGCAGCACGAGGACACCCGAGACGCTCACCGCGAGGGCCAGCACGGGGCCGAGCGGCGACGCCGGCAGCGGAGCGCCGAGGCGCATCGCCCGCTCGGCGCGGATCCAGCCGAACCACGCGATCGCGGGGGTCGCGATGCCCACCGCGAGAAGGAGGAGGGATGCCGCGAGACGCAGGCCCGCATGCAGGTCGAGCCCCAGCACCTCGAGCGCGACGCCACCCGCGATGAGCGCGAGCGCCGTGCGGATCCACGCGAGGAACGTGCGCTCGTTCGCCAGCGTGAAGCGGGGGTCGGGCTCGTCGCCGTGCCGGTAGACGGCGGACGGGAATCGGGGACGATCGCTCACAAGGCCACCGTGCGGAACCCGGCGTTGCCCATCGAGGAATCGGCCGTGTTCTGCGACCGCGCGGAGTTGCGATAGCGGTTGCAGTACGAGATGTGGCAGAGATAGCTGCCACCGCGCAGGACGCGCGTCGCGGCGCGGCCGGGGTCGCTCGGGCCGCGCGGATCGCCGTAGCCGTTCGGGGCGAACGTGCGCACCGGAGCGGTCGTGAGCCAGCCGTCCTCGCGCGTGTTCTCGTGCGGGAACACGCCCTGCCAGATGTTGGCGCGCCAGCCGCCGGCATCCACCTCGTCATCTCCCCACGGATACTTCGCGCCCGAGATGCCGCCGCGCGCGGCATACTCCCACTCGGCTTCGGTGGGCAGGCGTCGCCCCGCCCATGCGCAGTAGGCGACGGCGTCGTTCCAGCTGATGTGCACGGCGGGGTGATCGGCGGAGAAGCCGAACACCTCCGCTTCGGTGCGATATCCGGTCGCGTCGACGAAGGCCGCGAACGCTTCGTTGGTCACCGACGACTCATCGATCTCGAACGCACTCAGCGTGACGTCGTGCAGCGGCACCTCGCCGTCGCCCGGGTTGCGATCACCCGAAGAGTCGCCCATCGTGAACGTCCCGGCGGGGATGCGCACCTGGGGGACGAGGTGACGGCCGTCCCGGCGACGGCCGCCGGTCGAGGCGGCGCGGCGAGGGTGAAGAGCTCACGCGCCGGCGCTCCGCACCCGCATGCAGGGCCGCAGGACTCGCTGGACACGTTGCCGCCACCTCCCCGGTCATGGGAAAAAGAAGACCCCCGGTCTCCCGGAGGTCTTCGTCACTGTCTCAACACAGTGTGCGCCCGAAGGGACTCGAACCCCTAACCTTCTGATCCGTAGTCAGATGCTCTATCCATTGAGCTACGGGCGCATGCCTTCCTCGCGGAGGGCCGTGGAATAGCTTAGCGCACGGTGACGCGTGCGCCGAATCGAGGCCCTACTCGAGTTCTGCCGGGTCGAATCCGCCCTTCGAGGTCGTGCCGTCGGGGGCGACCTCGGGCACCTCGCCGGCCTCACGCAGGGCACGCTGCGCCTTCGCAGTGCGACGCTGCGCGCGCAGTTTCGGCAGATCGACGAGGCGCAGCGCCTGCATGCGCGCGGTCCGCATGCGCTCGTAGTCCGGATCGAGATCGGGGCGGGATGCCTCGATGCGCAGCGTGCGGTCGATGTTCTTGGCGACCTCCGCCCACGCGGCATCCCGTGCATCGGCGATGAGCAGGCGCAGCTCGGCATCGTCTGCGGCACGCAGACGCAGCTGCTCGGCGACGTGCAGCGATTGCTTCTCGCGCCGGCGGAGGTTCCGCACATCGCGGGCGCGGTAGTCGTGCGTGCCGTCCGAGTCGTAGTGACGCCCGCGCGCACGTCGACGTTCGGTGGCCGTCCGTGCGGCATCCGCCTCGGCTTCGGCGGCGAGCGCCTCGAGCGCGGCGCGAGCCTCGGGCAGATATCGCTCGGGGTCGAAGTCTTCACCCTCGGCCAGGATGTGCACGAGGATCGTGTTCTTGAGGCTCAGACGCGTTGCGGCCGAGGCGATGTACAGCCCCTCGGCGACGATGTCGCGCGTGCGCGCCCGCTTCTTCTTCGCCACGTCACCCCCTCCCCTCGATCCTACGAGGCGCTGTCGGCGAGAATCGAGACAGCGACGGATTCCCCTGCCGGATTCCGTCGAGGGCGGCAAGCGAGAAGAGGCGAGGATGCCACGGTTGGATGTCTCAGGCGCGACGAGCGTCATCACGGGCGCCGCGAGCGGCATGGGCGCCGAGGTCGCGCGACAGCTGGCCGCGCGGGGCGCGCGCATCGCACTCCTGGATTGCAATCCCGACGGCCTCGCAGCGACCGCCGCCGCGCTCGCCGGTTCCGGCCATACGACGCATCTCATCGATCTCAGCGACGATGCGGCGGTCGCCGCTCTCGCGACGCAGATCGCGGCAGCGCACCCGCACGTGCAGACGCTCGTCACGTGCGCGGGATCGTCCATGCTCGGCGACATCGACCAGTTGACCATGGAGGAGATGCGCTGGCTGATGGACGTGAACCTCTGGGGCACGGTCAACATCACGAAGGCGCTCCTGC
>QFPD01000312.1 GCA_003248845.1 Microbacterium sp.
CGATCGTGCCGGTGAGGATGAGCGGCCCGTTCGCGCCGGGACCGAAGTGCTCGGCGGTGAGGTCGTAGGCCTGGCGCGCCTCGCTGGAGGTCGGCTGCATGCCGGCGTTGGGGAGCGCCAGCTGAAGGCTCGCGGCGGGGATCGCGACGACGCCGAGGGTCACGACGACGGCGATCGTCGTCACGATGGGATGCCGCGTCACGAGCATGACCCACCGATTGGTCTGCCGGGGCTGCGTCGGCGTCTTCGCCGTGCGGGCGGCCCGTCGGCGGACACGCACGCCGCGGCCGAGGCCGCGCCCCCAGCCCGCGACGCGCTCCTTCGCGAAGCCGAGGAGCGCCGGGGTGAGAGTCACCGCGACGAGCACGGCGACCGCGACGGCACCCGCCGCGGCGATGCCCATCGTCGTGAGGAACGGGATGCCGGCGAAGCCGAGACCGATGAGCGCGATCAGCACGGTGACGCCTGCGAAGACGACCGCCGAGCCGGCGGTTCCCGTTGCGCGCGACGCGGACTCCTCAGGGGCGACACCGGCACGCACCTGGTCCTGATGTCGCGCGACGATGAACAGGGCGTAGTCGATGCCGACCGCGAGGCCCAGCATGATCGCGAGCATCGGCGTCGTCGACGACACCGTCGCGAAGGCCGTCGACGCGAAGATCAGCGCGATCGCGAGAATGACGCCGATCAGGGCGCTCACGAGAGGGAACCACGCGATGGCGAGGGAGCGGAACGTCACGATCAGGACGAACAGCGCCACGAGCACGCCGACGATCTCCACGAGCGAGAGCGCGGGCAGGGAGGTCGAGAAGAGATCGCCGCCGACGACGACCTGCGATCCTTCCGGGAGCGCAGCGCCGAGGGATGCTGAGGCCTCCTCGAGCGCCGTCTTCGTGGCATCCGGCACGTCCGTCACGGTGCCCTCGAACTGCAGCCGGATCAGCGCCGCCTCGTGGTCGTCGGAGATCATGCCCGAGACTATGTCGTCGAAGGGGTCGGTCACGGCGAGGACACCGTCCAGGGTGCCGAGCTCCTTCACCGTCGCGGCGATCTCGTCGCTGTACGGAGCATCGTCGACGCGATCGCCGGGGGCGGCGACGACGACGAACTGGGCGCTGGTTCCGCTCGCCTGGGGAAAGGTGCGGTTCAGGAGCTCGATGCCGTCCTGCCCCTCGGATCCCGGGATCGAGAACGAGTTGTCGAAGCCCTTGATCGCCCCGGTGGCCATGCCGAGCCCGACCGAGCCGCCGACGATGCCGAGCAGCAGCAGCCACGCGACGAGGACGCGCCACGGGTGGCGATACGACCATCGGCCGAGAGAGGAGAGGAGTGTGGACACGGGCGCTCCGGAAGACGGCGATTCAGCGAGGGACGATACAGAACTGTATCGGATACATGGTTGTATCCTAAGAGGGTCGCTCCCGCCGATTCTGGGGAGTAGATGTGAGAATCGATCCGAAGGAGGCGCCGTGGCCGATGTCCTGCCCCGCTCGGGCACGCGACGCCGTGAGCAGACCCGCGCCCGCCTCCTCGACGCGGCGCACGAGGTTTTCGCCGAGGTCGGCATGGATGCCGCTTCGGTTGAGATGATCTGCGAGCGCGCCGGGTTCACACGGGGAGCCTTCTACTCCAACTTCGAGTCGAAGAACGAGCTCTTCCTCGCACTGATCACTCAGCTCGCCGAGGCGAAGCTCGACGAGGTCGCCGGGCGCGTGCGCGAGCTGCCCGTCGATGCCATCGACGACACCTCGGGGCTCGTGCGTCAGGTGGTCGGTGCGTCGCTCGGTGAGCGCATGGAGCCGCAGCTGTTCAGCGAGATCCGCACCCAAGCGCTGCGCGACCCCGCGCTGGCGAGCGCCTACCTCGGGTGGCAGGACGCGATGGCGGCACGTGTGGAGGGCATCATCTCCTACGTCGTGGATGCCTACGACCTCAGCCTGCGCCTGCCGGTCGCCGAAGCCGCGCGGCTGCTCGTCGACGTCTCGGACGACACGTGCACGCGCGCGACCCTCGAGGGGCGCCCGGCCGAAGAGGTGAACGAACTCATGAACGCCCGACTCGAGCGGCTGGTCGGCGTGCTCGTGGAGTCTCGCGGCTGAACTCTCACGAGGCCTGCGGCAGCAGGGCGAGACATCTCTCCAGCCGCTGCAGCCACCATTCCTGCCGCTCGGGCGACGCGGCGTGGGTGCGCAGCAGCCCGGCATCCACGTCGACCCGACCGACCGGTAGCGCGCCGCCGCGCGGACGCAGCGGCGTGCGCGTCACGTCGGCGGCCAGGAGCGACGCCGTGCCGAGGCCGCAGTCGTAGGGGAGATCCGGGAGTGCCGCCGCCAGGGTGAGTCCCATCGAGAGTCCGACGGATGTGTCCAGGGCGCTCGAGACGACGGCCGGGAGCCCGGCGTCGGCGACGATCTGCAGCGCCCGCGAGACGCCGCCGAGCGGCTGCGCCTTCACGACGACGAGGTCAGCGGCCCCCGCCCGCGCGACGGCGAGGGGGTCGGATGCCTTGCGCACGCTCTCGTCCGCCGCGATCGGGATGTCCCAATCGGCGATGCGCTCGCGCAGCTCGGCGAGCTCGTCGACGCGCGCGCACGGCTGCTCGAGGTATTCGAGGTCGAACTCCGCGAGGGCGTGAACGGCATGCTCGGCTTCGTCGACGTTCCATCCGGCGTTCGCGTCGATGCGGATCCGCCCCTCCGGCCCCATGGTGGCGC
>QFPD01000040.1 GCA_003248845.1 Microbacterium sp.
CCGGCGCGGACGGTCGCGCCGCGATCCACGGCATCCTTGACGAGCGCCGCCGTGCCCTCGACGGCCTTGCGGTCGATGAGCGGGCCGATCTGTACGCCCTCCTCGGTGCCGCGGCCGATCTTCATGGCCTTGACGCGCTCCGAGACACGATCGGCGAACTCCTCCGCGACAGACGAATGCACGATGAAGCGGTTCGCCGCCGTGCAGGCCTGCCCGATGTTGCGGAACTTCGCGGCCATCGCGCCGTCGACCGCCTTGTCGAGGTCGGCGTCGTCGAAGACGACGAACGGAGCGTTGCCGCCGAGCTCCATCGACACCCGCAGCACGCCTTCGGCCGCCTGCGCGATGAGCTTCTTGCCGACGGGAGTCGACCCGGTGAACGAAAGCTTCCGCAGGCGCGGGTCGGCGATGATCGGGCCCGACACCGCGGCCGACGTCGTCGTCGTCACGACGTTGACGACACCCGCCGGCAGGCCTGCCTCGACGAGCAGCTGCACGAACGCGAGGGTCGTGAGCGGCGTAAGCTCCGGCGGCTTGACGACGACGGTGCAGCCGGCGGCGAGCGCCGGGGCGATCTTGCGCGTCGCCATCGCGAGCGGGAAGTTCCACGGCGTGATGAAGAAGCAGGGGCCGACGGGGCGCTGGCTCACGACCATGCGACCGGTGCCCTCGGGGTTCATGCCGTAACGGCCGGCGATGCGCACCGCCTCCTCGCTGAACCAGCGCAGGAACTCGCCGCCGTACGTGACCTCCCCGCGCGCCTCGGCGAGCGGCTTGCCCATCTCGAGGGTCATGAGCAGCGCGAACTCGTCGGCGCGCTCCTGCAGCAGGTCGAACGCTCGCCGCAGGATGTCGCTGCGCGTCCGCGCGGGCGTGGCCGCCCAGGCATCCTGTGCGGCGACCGCGGCGTCGAGGGCGCGGATGCCGTCCTCGGCGCTCGCGTCGGCGATCTCGACGAGGGTGTCACCGGTCGCGGGGTCCTGGACGGGGAACGTGCCGCGAGAGCCGTCCACCCACTCCCCTCCGATGAACAGACCTCGGGGGAGCTTCTCCAGCAGGGCGGTTTCGCTGATCAACGTGCGGCCTCCTTCAGGCGACGGGTGCTGGCAGGAGCATCCTTACTCAGCGTCTCACCTCGGAAGAAGGCGGGGCGCTTGACGGACTGCCAGATCATGATGGCGATGCCGACCACGATGATCAGCATGCCGAGAACGAAGACGATGCCCACTCCTCCGACCGCCGCACCCGAGCCGTAGGCAGGATCCATCGAGTCGATGAGGGTCGTGAAGAAGAGGACCGCGAGGATGACGCCACCCACGAGCGGGAAGAGGAACGTGAAGAAGACGTTCCGCACCGAGTCGAACCACTGGCGACGGAAGTACCAGACGCAGGCGAACGCGGTGAGCCCGTAGTAGAAGCAGATCATCATGCCGAGGGTGAGGATCGTGTCCCACAGCGTGTTCTCGCTGACGACCCGCATGACGGCGTAGAACGCCGAGGCCACGATCGCCGAGGCGATCGTCGCGTAGCCGGGTGTGAAGAACCGCGGGCTGACCTTGGCGAAGGCCGGCGGCAGCGCCCCGTAGTGCCCCATCGACAGGAGCGTCCGGGCAGGCCCCACGAACGTCGACTGCAGCGAGGATGCGGAGCTCGTGAGTACGGCGAGCGACACGAGAAACGCGAGCGGTCCGAGGATCGGGCCGGAGAGGTGGAAGAAGACGTTCTCCTGAATGCCCTCGTTGCCGAGGCCGAGCTCGCCCGTTCCGACGCCGGCGTACATGATCATCGCGACGGCGAGCAGCAGGTAGAGGGCCACGATCGTGACGACCGTCAGGGTCGCGGCGCGCCCGGGGGTCTTCTCGGGGTCTTTCGTCTCCTCGTTCATCGTGAGGGTGACGTCCCACCCCCAGAAGATGAAGATCGACAGCGACAGCCCCGCCGCGAACGCGGAGAACGAGCTGACCGCGAACGGGTTGAACCAGGAGATGTCGAACGGCTGGAAATCGAAGCCGTCACCCGAGACCGCCTCCACGATCGCCGCGACGGCGAAGAAGACGAGCACGAGCACCTGGAAGCTCACGAGCACGTACTGCAGCTTCTGCGTCGTCTGCATGTCGCGGTACGAGATCCAGGTGGCGGCGAGCATGAACAGCAGGCACACCGCGATATTGATGACGGTGTTGGATGCCAGGTCGGCGATCCCCTCGTTGCCCGTGACCTGCGAGATGAGCAGGAACAGGAAATCGACGGCGACGCCGGCGAGATTCGAGAGCACGAGGATCGTCGCGACGACGAGTCCCCATCCGGCCATCCAGCCGATCCACGGGCCGAACGCGCGGGTCGCCCACGTGAAGGACGTGCCCGCGTCGGGCATGCGATTGTTGAGCTCGCGGTAGCCGAACGCGACCAACAGCATCGGGATGAAGCCGACGAGCACGATCGCGGGGATCTGCGCGCCGACGACGGATGCCGTGGGTCCGACCGCCGCCGTGAACGTGTAGGCCGGTGCGATGCAGGAGATGCCGATGACGACCGCCCCGATGAGGCCGATCGTGCCGGCGGAGAGGCCCTTGCTCGACAGGCCGCCGGTGGCGGGCTCCGGCGCGGCGGACGAGGGGGCGTGCTGCGGTGCGCTCATCATCGAGCTCCTTCGGCCTTGCGGGTGCGGGGAACGACGGCGACGGGAACGGTGATCTCCCGGAGCATCTTCGCGGCCGTCGACCCGAGGAAGAGGCGCCGCGGTTGCGCGAGCCGGCTCGAGCCGACGAGCACGATCTCGCCGCCCTGCCATTCGAGATGCGCGACGGCGTCTTCGATGCTCTCCCCCGCCGCGACGACGACGTCGGCGTCCAGACCCGCCGGCAGCTCCGCCTTGGCGGCGGCGAGCACCTCCTCGGCCTCCGTGGAACCCGCCAGCCGGATAGCTGCGGTGTCGGCCGTGGGCGGGAGGTCGACCGGCAGGAGCGACAGCAGTCGGACGGGAACCGACGCCGCCTGCGCCAGCGTCGCCGCGGCATCCATCAGCGCGTCGGCGCCCGGACGCGTGCCGATCGCGACCGTCACACGCGTGATCCCGGTCTCGGGTGCGACCTTGCGCGCGCCGCGCGGCACGAGGACGACGGGTACGTCCGAGGAGTGCAGCAGTTCGATCGTGGTCGTGCCGAGGCGGTGTCGACCGCGGGTCGCGCCGTCAGCCGCGCCCACCACGATGTACGCGGCATCCAGCGCGTCGGCGATCTCCACGAGACCTTCGGCGAACGACTCCGCCGCGCGCACGTGAGCGTGCGCCACCACCTCGGCGGGAATGCGGTCGATCGCCGCGGCGATCCACTGCTGCGCCTGAGCGTGGAGATACCGGTCGTAACCGGCATCCGGCGGGGTGATGACGCTGCGCGACTGGCTCGGCAGGATGATCGCGACGTCGAGGACGGCCCCGATCGCGGCAGCGAGACGCGCAGCGAACGCGACCGCGTCGCGCCCGGTCTTCGTCGCGGTGTAGCCGACGACGATGTGGGTCGTCACGACCCGGACCCGTCACCCGGGGCCGCGTCCTCGGTACGCGCCTCGAGGATCTGGGATGCCACGAGCCGTCCCATGCGGATCGCACCGTCGACGTGCTGGTAGCCGGCGCCGGCGAGGTCGCTGCACGCGAGGTGGATCGGTCCGATCGCTTCGCGCAGGTGCGCACCGTAACGCGAGAGGCCGCCGAGGTCGAAGCTCGCGGCGTACGCTCCGCGGGTCCATTCCTCGCTCCCCCAGTCGCTCTCGAAGTAGACGACCGGGTTCTTCGCCTCGGGACCGTAGTAGTGCGAAAGCGACTCGAGGATGCGCTCCTTGCGCTCTTCGGCGGACAGCGCGAATACGCCGTCGGCGTTCAGGTCGCTGACGAATCCGACGAGCGTGCCGCGCTCGTCGCCGTGGTTGGTGTTGTCGTACGCCTCGTGCGACAACTCGTACGGGCTGAACGCCGTCCCCGACAGACCCTGCTCGCGCCAGAAGGGACGGTCGTAGACGGCGTGCACCTTGATGACGAAACCCATCGAGATGTGCTGGTGCATCTGGTGCTGCAGGCGGGGAAGTGCCGGTACGAACGAGATGCGGTCGTAGAGCACCGGCGCGAGGGCGAGGATCGCCTGGCGCGCCCGCACGGTGAGACCGGCGCCACCCGTCGTCGCGGCGCCCGTCACGCCCGTCGTCGGCGCCGTGGTGACCGTGACCCCGTCATCCGACCATTCGAGCGTGCGCACGGCTTGGCTGAGGAACACGTCGTCGCCGAGCCGCTCAGCGAGGAGGATCGGCACCTGCTGCAAGCCGCCCACGACGCGCTTGTCGAGGATGAAATCGGCGTCGACGAGGTGCGAATAGCTGCCGGCGGATGCCGCCATCAGGAGCGACTCGAGCAGCGAGATCGCGTGCGTCGGCTTCGTCAGCATCGCGGAGCCGGTCGCGAAGGCGAGGTTGCGCACCGCCTCGTCGTCGTCGGTCTGCTGGCGGAGCCACGCGTCCCACGAGACGGCATCCCACTCGGCGGCCTTCGGGTGGGCCCAGGGACGGTCCGGATCGATCTCGGCGACCATCGCGTCGAGCATCTCGGTGACCCGAGCGATCGCCTCCTCGGTCTCGGGCGCGACCGGGAACATCTCCCCCGTGAAGCGGTGCGCGACTCCGTCGGGGCCGACGTAGACGCTGTCACCCTCGCGGTAGCGACTGAAGGTGTCGAGGCCGAGCTCGTCGACCGTCTCGATGAGCGCGGTCTGGTCGGGAGAGATCCACTGCCCGCCGATCTCGAGCATCGCGCCGTCGATGACGTCGGTCCACAGTCGTCCGCCGACGCGGTCGCGCGCTTCGAGCACCGCGACCGACAGGCCCGCCTTCTTGAGCTCGTTCGCGGCCGTGAGGCCTGCGGCCCCTGCTCCGACGATGACGACGTCTCGGGTGATCTCGGTCATGTCACTCCTTCGTGGGTGCCGGTGGACGGCGCGCGGTCAGTGGGAAGCCAGTGCGGCGGCGACGACGTCGAGGCCCTCGTGCAGCAGGTGGTCGGGCATCGACAGGGGCGGGAGGAACCGGATGACGTTGCCGTACGTGCCGCACGTCAACACGATGACACCCTCCGCGATCGCCGCCTTCGCGACGGCGGCGGTCAGGGCCGCGTCCGGGGCTCCGGTCGCGGGATCGACGAACTCGGCCGCGACCATCGCGCCGCGTCCGCGCACGTCACCGATGCGCGCGTCGTCCGCCTGCAACGCCGCGAGCCGGGAGCGGAGGATCTCTCCCAGCTCCTCCGCGCGGGCGACGAGGCCATCGTTCTCGAAGGCGTCGATGGATGCCACCGCCGCCGCGCACGCGACGGGGTTGCCGCCGTACGTGCCGCCGAGGCCGCCGCCGTGGGTGGCATCCATGATCTCGGCGCGGCCCGTGACCGCCGCCAAGGGCATGCCCCCCGCAATGCCCTTGGCGGTGGTGATCAGGTCGGGAACGATGCCGAACAGCTCACTCGCGAACATCGCACCCGTGCGCGCGAAACCGGTCTGCACCTCGTCGGCGATGAAGACGACGCCGTTCTCGCGACACCAGTCGACGATCGCCGGGAGGAACCCGTCGGCCGGGACGATGAAACCGCCCTCGCCCTGGATGGGCTCGATGATGACGGCGGCGAGATTGTCGGCGCCGATCTGCTTCTCGATCGTCGAGATCGCCTTGGCCGCCGCCTCCGGCCCGGAGAGCCGGTCGCGGAACGGGTACGAGGCGGCGACGCGGTAGACCTCGGAGGCGAACGGACCGAAGCCGCTCTTGTAGGGCATCGACTTGGCCGTCAGCGCCATCGTGAGGTTCGTGCGGCCGTGGTACGCGTGGTCGAACGCGACGACGGCCTGCTTGCCGGTGAACTTGCGCGCGATCTTGACGGCGTTCTCGACCGCTTCGGCGCCGGAGTTGAACAGGGCCGACTTCTTCTCGTGGTCGCCCGGAGTCAGGCGGTTGAGGCGCTCTGCGACGGCGACGTAGGACTCGTACGGCGAGATCATGAAGCACGTGTGCGTGAACTGCGCGACGGCATCCTGCACGGCCCGTACGACGGCGGGGTGCGCGTTGCCGACGCTCGTCACGGCGATGCCCGAACCGAGGTCGATGAGCGAGTTGCCGTCGGCGTCGACGACGACGCCGCCGCCGGCCGCGACGGCCTCGATGGGTACGGTGTGCGAGACGCCGGCCGAGACGGCGGCGGCCTTGCGCGCGAGGAGCTCCTGCGAACGCGGGCCGGGGATGGCGGTGACGAGGGAACGCTGCTGCGGAAGGCGGGGTCCGCCGAGGAGGGTGGTCGACATCGAGCTCATGATGGGGAGCGTAGGCGCGGGCGGAGACGCCACACATCCACCGCGGTGTACATTCTGAAGACAACGAAGTACACGGTGTACAGCTCGCCGTGACCAGGCCGGAACAGACCGGAACAGATCGGACGTGCGGATGCCTGCCACCGACCCCCAGCCGACGCTTCGGGCGCTCCTCGCTCGCCCCGACCTCGGTCTGCGCCTCGCCTCGGAGGAGAGCGCGCTCGCGCCCGACACCCTCGACATGCCCCTCCGCTGGGTGCACTCCTCGGACCTCGCCGATCCGACCCCGTTCCTGGCCGACGATCTGCTGCTGCTGACGACGGGGACGCAGTTCGTCGCCGCCCCCGGCTCGCGCGAACCCGCAACCCCCGTCGACGCGTACGTCGCGCGGCTGCGAGCGCGCGGTGTCCGCGGCCTCGGCTTCGGCACCGAGGTCGTGCGCGACGGCATCCCGCCCGCGCTCGTCGCCGCATGCCGCGACGAGCGAATGCCGTTGTTCGAGGTGCCCTACCGGACTCCGTTCATCGCGCTCGCGCGCGCCAACGCCGAAGCCATCGCCGCGCAGGCCTACGCCCGGCGCACATGGGCCCTCTCGGCGCAGCGCGCGATCTCGCTCGCTGCGCTACGCCCCGACGGACTCGGCGCGACCGTCGCCGAGCTGGCCAAGCAGCTGGACGCCTGGGTGGGGCTCTACGACGCCGCAGGAGTCCTCACGGCGCACAGCCGCCCCGGCGGCGACCTCGACGCGGCGCTCGGCGCCGCGATCGGCGCCGAGGCGGGGGCGGTGCTGCGACGCGGCGCCCGCGCCGCGTCGCAGTTCGAGGTGTCGGGAACCCGGGTGACCCTCCAGACGCTCGGCCGCGGCGGGCACCTGCGCGGCCTCATCGCGATCGCCGGCGCCGAGCTCGACCTCGAAGGCCGCAGCGTCGTCACCGCCGTCATCGCGATGGCGGGTCTCGCTCTGGAGCAGAACGTCGGACTCGGGCGGGCGCGCGCGGCGCTGCGCGCCGCGCTCGTCCAAGCGCTCCTCGCCGGCGATCCGCAGCTCGCGCGCCGCGTGTCGCGCGAGCTGTGGGGGCCTCTCCCCGCGGCCCCGATCGTCGTCGCCGTCGCGTCGCTCACCGCGGGCCGCGCGGACGCCGCGACCGACTGGCTCGAGCTCCGCGCAAGCGAGCGACGCGGATCGCTCTTCCACGGGCGCGGACCAAACGGGCATGTCATCGTCGTGCCGGCGGCCGAGACCGAGACGGTGGACACGTTCGCGCGGCTGTTCGACGCATCCGTCGGTGCGAGCGACTCCGTCGACTATCCGGCATTCGCGCGCGCCCACGAGCAGGCGACGGTGGCGGCGCGGCGCGCCGCCACCGGCGCGGTCGCGGCGTTCGCCGACACAGCCGAGGGCGGCGTCTTCGCCGCCCTCGGCACACCGGAGGGCAGGGCGTTGGCGCAAGCGCGGCTGGAGCCCCTGCGCGCGCACGACGCGGCGCACGGCACGGCGCTCATCGAGACCGTGCGCACGTGGCTCGCCCACGACGCCCGGATCGACGAGGCGGCGCAGGCTCTCGGCATCCACCGTCACACCGTTCGCGCGCGCGTCGCGCAGGCGCAGCAGGTGCTGGGACTGGATCTGGCGTCCTTCCCGGCCCGGGCGGAGCTGTGGGCGGCGCTCGTCACGACGTCGTGAGTGCGAAGCCCGCGAAAGCTGGCGTGCGCGCGGCATCCACGACACGCCGACGCGCACTCTTGGCGCACTCTTGGCACGGACCGTGATCAATGTGAGGGTGTCGGTTAACGCAGCGCACAGGAGGTCGCATGGACACCCGATCGCCGGGGGGCGCACCACGGCTCCTCTACGTCGAGGACGATCGCGTGATCGCGGGGATGACCGTCGAGGTGCTCGCCGAGGCGTATGACGTGACGCATGTCACCGACGGTCGCCACGCCCTCCAACGCGCACTCTCCGAGCGGTTCGACGTCATGGTGATCGACCGGCGACTCCCCGACCTCGACGGGGCGAGCCTCGTCGCGTCGGTCCGCACGGCCCGCGTCACGACGCCGATCCTGCTCCTCACGGCCCTCGGCGCCGTCGCGGACCGCGTCGACGGCCTCGACGCCGGCGCGAACGACTACCTCGTCAAACCCTTCGACTTCGACGAACTGCTCGCTCGCCTCCGAGCGCTCGTGCGCGGCCACCGTGCGGAGGGTCGCAGGCGCGAGGTCGGCGAATGGGCATTCCTGCCGGATGCCGACGTGGCGTACGGCCCGGGCGGCGAGCGGGTCTCGTTCACCCCCACGGAGTCGCGCCTGCTCTCCCTCCTCAGCGAGAGCCCCGAACATGTGTTCTCCCGTCAGGAGATCCTCCGCGCCGTCTTCACCTCGGACGATGCTCTGAGCTCCGTCGACACCTACGTGCACTACATCCGACGCAAGACCTCCCCCGGCACGATCGAGACGGTCCGAGGGCGCGGCTATCGGGCGGGGGCGTCATCGTGAACGACGCCGGCGACCGCCGCCGAGTGCAGCGGGCGGCCCTGCGCGTCGGCGCGGTCGTCGGCATCGGATCCGCAGTGGTCCTCACCGGAGGAGTGGCGATCCTCGTCACCGTCCTCCTCGCCGGTGGGCGCCCGGACGACGCGCACGACCGCCGCGGCCCCGGCGGCGCTCACGGCGGCGATGGCGACCGCTTCGTGATCGATGTCGATCATGTGCTGCCGTGGGTGATCGGGCTCGGAATCGTGGGCGTCCTGCTCCTCGCGGTCGTCGCATGGTTCGGGGCGCGGCGCGCCGTGCGCCCCCTCGAGGGGGCGTTGCGCCTGCAGCGCACCTTCGTCGCCGATGCAAGCCATGAGCTGCGCACGCCGCTCACGGCCCTCAGCAGCCGGGTGCAGCTGCTGCAGCGACGCATCGCCCGCGGGGAGGATCCGGCGTCGACGCTCGCCGCGCTCCGCGA
The DNA here is from genome assembly GCA_003248845.1 of Microbacterium sp. Classification (GTDB taxonomy): domain Bacteria; phylum Actinomycetota; class Actinomycetes; order Actinomycetales; family Microbacteriaceae; genus Microbacterium. The sequence goes on from QFPD01000040.1 coordinate 9,283, forward strand.
GGACGTCGCCGTGATGGACGACGTGCTCACGGACATGCTGCTGGCCGCCGAAGCGGGCCAGAGCTCCGGAACGGCGATCGTCTCCGACGCCGTGTCCGCCGCGGTGCGCACCGTGGCCCCGCTCGCCGACGACGCCGGGGTCGCGCTCGGCGTCCGGAGCGCAGCAGACCAGGCGGCGGCGACCGGGGACATACGCGCGCGGATCCCCACCACCACGCTGACCCGGCTGTGCGTTGCACTGCTCGACAACGCAGTGCAGCACGCGCCCCGAGGGTCGGAAGTCGAGATCTCGGCGAGCGCGGAGGGCGACCGCATCGACGTGCGCGTGACCGACGCCGGGGTCGGCATCGCCGCGCAGGACATCGATCGCGTCTTCGAGCGGTTCGCACGGGGGCCGGAGGCCGGACGGCGCCGGGGGTTCGGACTGGGCCTCGCCCTCGTGCGCGAGGCGGCGACCGCCGCCGGGGGCTCGATCACCGTCGAGCGCACCTCACCCGCGGGCACGACGTTCCTTCTGACGCTTCCACGCGGCTGACCGCCGCGGTGCCGGGCCTCACGCGGCCGGCACGATGCAGAGCTCGACGCCGTTCGCGAAGCGCCGGACGCCACCGTCGGACGAGACGACGAGCCCCGACGCGACCGGCGCTCCCCCGATCCACGACAGATCCTCCGCGCCCGCGACGACCGCCGCAGTCGCCCAGACGTCGGCGGTCGCCAGGTCGGCCCCGACGACGGTCGCACTGAGGGCCCTACCCGCGGGACGGCCGCTCGCCG
>QFPD01000041.1 GCA_003248845.1 Microbacterium sp.
CGGGGGCGGCGCGCGCCCGCCTGGCGCGGCTGGCCGAGCCGCTGCGCCACGCCGACCCGCTATGGCGCGAGCGCATCGGCCGGGAACTGGAAGAGTTGGAGGGGACATGCGCGACACAGTGACTCGACCCCCCGGCACCGGGTGCGGCCCGGCCCCCGCCCTGGCGCGGATCCCCGGGCTGCGCCGGGCCTGGCCGGAGGCCGACGGCGCCGTCGTCTTCGAGGCCGTGGACGCCGACGGCCTGCTGCGGGCCGGGCGCGTCGACCGCGCCGGGACCCGGCGCCTGACGCCCTACGCCGCGGACCCCGACCTGCCCGGCCTGTCGCCCGCCCTGGCGGCCGACCTGGGCGGGCGCCTGGTGGTCCACCGGCTGGGACGGCGCGCGGTCGTCGTCGGCGAGCGCCTGGTGCGCAAGCTCGTGCGCCCGGGCCGGGCCGACCGCCTCTGCCCGCCGCGGGCGCGGCGCGCCTTCGGGGGCGCCGGCCTGCGCGTGCCCGAGGTCGTGGGCCGCGGCTCCGACCACGTCGACCTGGAGCTCGTGCCGGGACGGCCCCTGCACGAGCTGGGGGACGCGGGGCTGGCCGGCTGGCGGCGCCTGGCCCGGGTGTGGCCCGACGTCGTGCGGGGCGCGGCCGCGCGCGCCGCGCTGCCCGAGCACACGGGCGCGCACGAGGCGGCCGTGCTGCACCGGTGGCTGGTCCGGGCGCGCGCGGCCGGGGCCCTGGACGCCCTGGACGCCGCGGCGGGCGGCCGGGGCCGGATCGAGCGGGGCGTCGAGCGGGCGTGCGCCGCCCTGGGCGAGGACCCCCGCCCCGCGGTCGCGGCCCACCGGGACCTGCACGACGGCCAGTTCCTGTGGGACGGGCGCGAGCTGTCCCTGATCGACCTGGACACCGCCGCCGCCGCCGAGGCCGCCCTGGACCTGGGCAATCTCGCCGCGCACGCCGACCTCGCGCGCGTGACCGGCCGCCTGGGCGCCGCGGCCCACGACCGCGTCCTGGGCCTGCTGGACGACGTCGCCGCGCGCCTGCCCACCGCCTCCCGGCGGCTGCGCGCCTACACTGACGCCGCGCGCCTGCGCCTGGCCCTCGTCCACGTCTTCCGCCCCGGCGCCGGCGCCTGGCTGGCGGCCTGGACCCATCTCGCCCTGAACAGCACCACCACCCTCGGATGGAGAGCAGAATGAGATTGACAGTGATCGGCTGCGGCTACCTCGGAGCCGTCCACGCCGCGGCCATGGCCGACCTGGGCCACCACGTCCTGGGCGTGGAGACCGACCCGGCGCGCCTGGAGCGGCTGGTGCGCGGGGAGGCCCCCTTCTACGAGCCCGGCCTGGACGAGCTGCTGCGCCGGGGCGCCCGGGAGGGGCGCCTGCACTACGCCACGGCGCCCGGCACCACGCGCCGCACCCGCGCCGACGTCCACTTCCTGGCCGTCGGCACGCCCCAGTCGCCGTCGGGCCGCGGGGCGGACCTGAGCCACCTGTGGCGGGCGGTCGACACCCTGGCGGCGACGCTGCCGCCGCGCGAGCGCCTGGACGAGCTGCCGCTGGTGGTCGGCAAGTCGACCGTGCCGGTGGGCACCGCCCAGCGGGTCGCCGACCGCCTGGCTGGGCGCGCCCTGGTCGTGTGGAACCCCGAGTTCCTGCGCGAGGGCCTGGCCGTGTCCGACACCCTGCGCCCCGACCGCATCGTCTACGGCCTGCCGGCCGACCCCGCGGGGGCCGAACGGGCCCGCGAGGTCCTGGACGAGGTCTACGCCCCCATCCTCGAGGCGGACGTGCCCCGGCTGACCATGGACTACCAGACCGCCGAGCTGGTCAAGACGGCGGCCAACGCCTTCCTCGCCACGAAGATCAGCTTCATCAACGCCATGTCCGCCCTGTGCGACGCCGCGGGGGCCGACGTCGCCGTGCTGGCCGACGCCATCGGGCGCGACGCGCGCATCGGCCACCGATTCCTGCGCGCCGGCATCGGCTTCGGCGGGGGCTGCCTGCCCAAGGACCTGCGCGGGCTGGAGCAGCGCGCCGCCGAACTGGGCGCCGACGGCCTCGCCTCGTTCCTGGACCGGGTCGACGCCATCAACCGCGGGCAGCGCGACCGCGTGACGCAGATGGCCCTGGAGGCCCTGGAGCCCGACCCCGCGGGCCGGGCGGTGACGATCCTGGGGGTCACCTTCAAGCCGGACAGCGACGACATCCGTGACTCGCCGGCGCTCGACGTTGCGGTTCGGTTGCACGGTCTCGGGGCCAATGTGACGGTGACGGATCCGGCGGCTCTGGAGAACGCGGCGCGGGTGCACCCCCAGCTGACGTACGTTGAGGACCGCGATGAGGCGCTGCGCGACGCCGACGCGGTCGTGCTCGTGACCGAGTGGGACGAGTATCGGCGCGAGCTGGACCCGGCGCACGCGGCGACGCTCACGCGAGGGCGAGTGGTCGTAGACGGCCGGAACGGACTCGACGCGGCGGCATGGCGTGCGGCGGGCTGGACGTACTCGGGGATGGGGCGGCCGTGAGCGCGCGGACACGTCGGCGGGTGCTCAGCATGAGCCACCTATACTGACCGGGTGTCCGAGCCCTCCCGAAGGTCCGTGCGCGCGCAATCGCGGCGCCCCCTACTGAAGAGTCTGCGCTTCTGGATTCCCGTCGGCGTTCTTCTCGCCCTCCTTCTGGTGGGGGTCGGTGCCGGCATCGCGGGCAAACGAGTCCTCGATGAGGCGTATCAGGCGCGTGATGACCTGGAGCAAGCGATCCCCCTCGCGAAGACGGCCCGGGACCAGATCGCGGCCGGCGACTCGGTGGGCGCGCAGCAGACCGTCGCGCGCCTCTCCGCCCTCACCGCCGACGCGCGTGCTCATACGGATGGCAGGCTCTGGCGATTCGCTGAGAGTATCCCCCTCGCCGGGCCTAATCTCGTCGCGGTGCGCACCGTCTCTGCTGTCGTCGACGATCTAGCTACTAATGCTGTCGCCCCCTTGAGCGCGCTGAGCCTCGACAGTTTCTCACCCTCGGGCGGGCGCATCGATACGGCCGCGATCGCCGACGTGTCGACAACCGTCGACCGCGCCGCCGATGCGGTCGACGCCGCCTCCGCGACGATTGCGGGCATCGATCAGTCCGCGCTCATCGACCAGGTCTCGGCCGGAGTGGCGCAGCTCGACGGCGTTCTCAGCGATATCCAACCGCTTCTGGCGACCGCCCGTTCGACTCTTTCCCTGCTGCCGGGCCTGCTCGGTGTCGACAGCCCACGTAACTACCTCGTGCTGGTGCAGAACAATGCCGAATCGCGGGGGACGGGCGGCAACCCCGCCGCGCTCGTCATGATCCACGTCGACAACGGCGCCCTCTCGATCTCGCAGCAGGCATCCAGCCGAGACTTCGTCAACGGCAGGCCGACGCCCGTCACCCCGCTCGATCCGGAAACGGTCGCGCTCTACGGCGACAAGGTCGGCCGGTACATGCAAGACGTCACGACAACACCGCAGTTCACAGAATCTGCGCGCATCATGGGTGCCTTCTGGGCAGAGAGCTTCGGCACCCCGATCGACGGCACCCTGTCCATCGACCCGGTCGCCCTCAGCTATCTCATGGCGGCGACAGGACCGGTCACGCTGCCCGACGGCGACGTTCTGACCTCCGACAACGTCGTCGCTCAGCTGCTGAACCAGGTGTACTTCCGCTTCAGTGACCCGGAAGACCAGGACGCGTACTTCGCTGCCGCGGCCGGGGCGGTGTTCGGTGCGCTCACGAGCACGCAGAATCCACGCCTGCTCGTCGACCAGGTGGTCCGAGCTGTCGACGAGGGCCGCATCCTCTATGTGCCGACGAACGAGGCCGAGGCGCAGGAGATCGCCGGATCGCGGTTGGCCGGCACCCTCCCCGACGACAATGCGACGGCGACGATGGTGGGTTCTTACGTCAACGATGTCACCGAGGGGAAGCTCGATTTCTACCTCGACACGTCGCTCTCGGTCGCCTCCGACATGTGCACGGTGGATGCCGCGACCGCACCGCACTTCACGGTTACGACCACCCTCACCTCGACGCTACAACCGGACGATGTCGGCGGTCTCGCCCACTACATCTCGCCCGGTCGATTCTTTCCCAAGGGAGACATCAGCACCGACCTCGTCGTGTACGGGCCCGTCGGCGCCTCCTTCGCCTCGGCATCGCTCGACGGCGCCGCCGTCGGTGTCACGCACGTCGTCCATCTCGGCCGGCCGGCCGTGAAGATCAACGTGCTGAGCGAACCGGCCACCACCCACCAGGTCGAGGTCGCGTTCACCGGCGTCGCCGGCGCCGACTATGGCCCGATCGAGGCGTGGCACACGCCGATGGTGCGTTCGACACCCGTGTCGATCGACGCACCGGGGTGTAGTCCCGAGGACTGAAGCTCGTCAGTTCGCGGCGTGGCCCGCGGGCGCCCGCGCCGGGCGGGCACGGAAGACCACGAAGTGGTAGAGCGCGAAGCGCGCCGCGACGACGATGGCGATGCTCGCCAGATTGACGGCGTTCACCGCGGCGGGGCCCGCGGGCCGGCCGAGGAGCGCGGATGCCGCGGCGACCCCTGCCCACACCATCAGCGCGCCCGCCGCCGTGCACGCCGCATTCACCACGATGAAAAGCGAGATCTCCACCCAGCGCCTGCGCCGCCCGCGGTCGCGAAACGTCCACTGGCGGTTGCCGAAATAGGCGTTGACGAGCGCCACGAGAGACGCCGTGATCTTCGCGGTCACGAGATCCCACCCGAAGGCAAGATAGAGGAGATTGAACGTCGCGATCTCGATGACCGTGCTAATGACGCCCACGGTCAAGAACCGGGCGCTGAGCGCAGCGATGCGCTTCATGCGCGGGGATGGCTTCATGATTCGACTACGCTACAGGGGTTGCCTGATGGGTCGGGCGCAGCAGACGATGCGGGAGAACATGGCGGCGAGCGCGGACCACCTCGTGGTCGTCATGCCCGCGTACAACGAAGCAGACGGCATCGGCGGTTTCCTCACCGAGGTGCACGAGCACCTTGCTCCGCTCGCGACTCGCCTCGAGATCATCGTCGCGGACGACCAGTCCACGGATGCCACGGCTTCCGTGGTCCGCGCCCTCGGGATCGTCGGCGTCCGGGTCGACACGCAGCCCGTCAACAGCGGACACGGGCCGACCGCGCTCGCCGCCTATCGCGCGGGTATCGCCTCGGGCGCGGCGATGATCGTCCACGTCGACGGCGACGGCCAGTTCACCGGCGCGGACATCGCCCGCGTCGTGCGTGCCGCGCTCCGTACCGGCGCCGACGTCGTCCACGGCATCCGCCACAGCCGCTCCGATCCGTGGTTCCGCCGTGCGCTCACGGCGGCTCTCCGGCTCGCGCTCACTCCCGTCGCCCGACGAGCGATTCCCGACATCAACACTCCACTGCGCGCCTACCGTGCGGCGCCGCTCGCCGCCCTCATCGATGCGATCGGTGCGGACGCGCAGGTGCCCCACGTCCACTTCTCGCTCGCTGAGGTGCGTGGTGACCTGACCGTTCGCTACGTCGACGTGCGGAGCATCCCGCGCCGGGGCGAAAGCGACACCGGCACGATGTGGGATGCTCCGGCGGCTCCGCTGCTTCCGCCCGCGCGGCTGCGCAGCTTCGTCGGCCGCGCACTCGCCGAGCTCTGGGCCGTGTCGCTGCGACCAGGCGCTCCGATGCGCGCGTTCGTCTGGAACCGCGCAGACGGCGTGGACGGCTCGGACGCATGAGCCACACGGGGCGTGCCGCCCGGACGGTGCTGTTCTGGACCCTCGCTGTGCTGCTGCTCACCGCCCAGGTGGTGGTGCTGTGCCGGAGCGTCGGGATCACGAGGCTCTGGGAGGATGAGGCCTTCAACCTGACCGTCCCGTTGAACCTGTTGCGCGGCCTGGGCTACGCCAGTGATGGAGTGCTCTCGGGCAGCGAGATCACCCTGTTCGACCCGCGTATCTCCACCGGCCCTGTCGTGCTCCTTCCGATCGCCGCCGTCCTTACAACGGGCATCGATACCGTCGTCGGGGCGCGGCTCGTCGTCGCCGCGTTCTACGTCGCGCTCCTCGTGGGGCTCGGAATGGTCGGACATCGGATCGGCGGGCGATGGGCGATGCTGATTGCGGTGGCGGTCCCCCTGACACTCGACACCGCGGCATCCATCTCGCCGATCCAAGGACCTGCCGACATTCTCGGCGAGATTCCCGCCGCTGCATTGTGCGTGTGGGCCGCCATCGCGCTGCGTCGCCGGCCGTGGCTTGCAGCGCTCTTGCTGGGGCTTGCGATCCAGTCGAAGTACATCAGCGCGCTCTTTCTTCCCTCCTTTGCGGTCGCAATGTGGATGCAGATGTCTGGTGCGCCCTGGCGCGCGAGAGTAAAGCGCCTGGCGGCGCTCGCGCTGCTTGTCGGGGTGCCGACTGTTGTCGTCGAAACGGTCGCACTGATCGCGCTCGGCCCCGCCGGGTACGTGCGGCACATCCGGGAGACGGCATATTTCTTGCGGTCGGGCGGACAGGCATATGCACCGAACACTCCGGGAGAAAAGCTCGCGACTCTCGCCGCGCACTGGTTCCTGCCGACGGGTATCGCCATCGCCATCGCGATCGTCGCGGTGGGCGTGGGAGTCGCCGCCGTTCTCACCGTGCGTCGCGATCCGGGCCGGCTGGAGGCGTTGAGAGCGCGGGCGGGAGCGGGAGCGGCTGACCGCGCCGAACTCGGCCAGATCGCTATCATCACCGGGGTCGGGCTCGTCGTGTTCATCGGCTGGTGGGCTTTGGCGGCCCACACGCCGCTGTGGATCCGGCACCCTTCGCCCGCACTGTTCGCCCTCACGCCGATCGTTGCCGCTTTTCTCATCGTCGCGCTGCGGCTGCTCGGAGGCTGGGTGAGCGCCGTCGGGGGGACCCTTCTGGTCGCACTTCTCGCCCTGCAGATCAGTGCGCACATGGCTCAAGCCTTTGCCCCGCCGTGGGAGACGCTCGCCGACCAGCGCGCCGTGGCGGCAGAGGTCGCCAGGCTCGGACATCCGCGTGTCGCGGTCGAATGGGGAGGCCCGGTCAGCATCGCCGTGCTCTCGGGTGCCCGTGTCGGGCTGTGGGACGCCGGCGCTGCCGTCGCCGACTGGCCGCGCTTGCTCAACGGCAACAACGCCGCCTGCGTGGCTCCACGCGTGGATATCCGCGGCTACGCGATGTGCGCGGCGGCATCGGCGCCGAAGCGCGAATCGCCGTGACACACGCGCGCCGCGTTGCCGTGGTCGCGGTTGCCGCGGGGGCGGTGGCAGGTGCGCTCGCCGCGTGTGCTCCTGACCAGGAGCCGGCGATCGATGCCTGCCCGAGCGGTGCCGTGGTGATCGGTGCCTCGGCATCCGATCTGCAAGAAGCGCTCGATGGGGCGCAGCCGGGCGCGGTCATCCGCCTCGCCGACACGACGTACGCGGGGCGATTCACGATCACCGTGGCGGGTACCGACGACCGACCGATCGTGCTGTGCGGGCCGGGCTCGGCCCGGATCGACGGCGGCGACACGGGGAGCGGCTATGCGCTGCACCTCGACGGCGCCGCGCACTGGGAGCTGCGCGGATTCGCGGTGTCGGGCGGCGCGAAGGACATCGTGCTCGACGGTGCCTCGCACAACGAGCTGCAGGGCCTCACCGTCTCGAACACCGGCCAAGAAGGCGTGCACCTGCGGGCCGGCAGCTCCGACAACCTCGTCCAGGGGCTCGTGGTGAGCGACACCGGCAAGACCACACCCGAGTACGGCGAAGGCATCTATGTCGGCACCGCGACATCCAACTGGTGCGACATCAGCGCCTGCGAACCCGACCGCAGCGACCGCAACCGAGTCCTCGACAACAAGGTCTTCGCCGTCACCGCAGAAGCCGTCGACGTCAAAGAGGGAACGACCGGCGGCGAACTGCGCGGCAACAGCCTCGTGCTCGGTGAAACCGCTGTGGTCGACTCAGTCGTCGACGTCAAAGGCAACGAATGGACGGTCGCAGGCAATACGATCGATGCGGCCGGCGACATCGGCATCCAGATCCACTCCGTCGCGCCGGGCTGGGGCGCCCGAAACGACCTCAGCGCCAACACGTTCCACGTTGCGCAAGACGCCGTCGCGATCGCCGTCGTCGGAGCCGCTCGCGGCCTCGGCAACCGGGTGGGCTGCGACAACACCGTGCCGGACGGTCCGGTCACGATCGCTGGCGCCACCTGCGCCACGAACTGAGAGCTGAAGGAGGAGGGGATGGCCACGCTGCAGGCCCGCGGCGACGGTGTGCTCTGGGTGCTGCCGTTCGGCCTGCTCGGGATCGTCTCGTGGGGCTTCTGGCTCGTCCGCAAGATCATCTCCGCCACGGCCCGCCCCACCGTCAACGACTTCCGCACGACCACGACCCTCGTCCTGCCGTCGTTCCACGAAGACCCCGACGTCCTCATCCGCTGCCTCCACACCTGGCACCGCCAAGGGCCCGGGCGCATCATCCTCGTCCTCGACCTCGCCGACACCGAGGCGCAGGAGCGGATCGAAGCGCTCGCCCTCCCCGGCGTCCAGGTCGAGATGTTCGCCCACCGGGGCAAGCGGTCGGCCCTCGGGCACGGCATCCGCATGGTCGACACCGAGCTCACCCTCTTCGCCGACTCCGACACGGCGTGGGAAGACGGCATGCTCGACGCCATCCAGATGCCCTTCATCGACCCTGCCGTTGGCGCCGTCAGCACCCGGCAGAACGTCTACCTGCCCCGCTCGAGCGTCTGGCGCCGCGTCGCCGACTGGATCATCGACCTGCGCTACTACGACTACGCGCCCGCGATGGGGCGCTACGGCGGCATCATCTGCGCCTCCGGCCGCACGTCGGCCTACCGCACCTCGGTCCTCCAGCCCCGGGTCGAAGAGCTCGAGCACGAGATCTTCTTCGGGCGCGAGTGCGTCGCCGGCGACGACGGGCGAATGACCTGGCTCGTGCTGTCGAAGGGGTTCCGCGTCGCACACCAAGACACCGCCCGCGCCCTGTCGATGTTCCCCGGAACCTTCCGCGCCTTCGTCAAACAGCGCGTGCGCTGGAGCCGCAACTCCTACCGCTGCTACCTCACCGCCATCGGCAAAGGCTGGGTCTTCAAAGTGCCCTTCATCTCGCAGCTGACGATGATGCAGATCCTCATGACCCCGTTCACCATGCTCGTCGCGATCGCCTACGTCGTGCTGTCGGTGCGCTCCGCGAACCCCTGGCTCGCCCTCGGCCTCGCCGTGCTGTGGGCCGTCGTCGGTCGCGGCATCCGCAGCATCTCGCACCTGTGGCGCCGCCCCGAAGACATCGTGCTGCTGCCGCTCGTCGCGGCCGTCATCGCGTTCATCGCCCTGCCGATCAAGATCTACGCCCTCTTCACCATGAACAAGCAGGGCTGGCTCACCCGCTCGGCCGACCGCCAGGGCGGCGAAGGGCAGACCGAGGCCTCGCTGATCGTGCCGAGCGTGGCGAACGAGACCCTCGAGAGGCTCTCGATGAGCCTCTCGAGGAGACCGAAGCGGCGGGGCGCGCATGAGCTCGTTCACCGACGAGGAGCGCGGCACCTCGAGCCTGCGCCGCCGCTGGGTCGGGCGCGCGGCCGTGATCGTCGCGGTCGTCGTGCTCGGCGCGGCCGTCGTGATGCTCACCGACCTCGCGCGCACGGGCAAAGCCCCGTGGGAGGCGTGGTTCGCCGCACCGACGCCGGCCGTCTCGGCATCCGCCTCTCCCTCCGCCTCTGGCTCTGCCGCCGCCGCTGGCTCCGACTCGCCGACGCCGTCGCCGTCAGCCACCGACGCGGGCGACGCGATCGACCTCGGCGACCCCGCCATGCGTGTCTGGCTCGAAGACATGAGGATCGCGACGATCCTGAAGATGGATGCCGCGGACCCCGCGATCCCCGCGAACTTCGCCGCGGTCGTGCTCACCCCTCGCGACACCCCGTACACGCTTGACGACCTCATCGCGATCATCGAGGACGCGCTCGGC
>QFPD01000042.1 GCA_003248845.1 Microbacterium sp.
TGCTCCTCGAACGGGAAGCGCCGTCTGCGCTGCTCTATCTCCGTGTCGACGACGTGGAATCGGCTGTCGCGCGCGTCGGAGACGTGGAGATTCTCTCGACGGCGCACCGCATCTTCACCCACGATACGAATACCCTCGGCCCGACTGGGCAAGAGGAGTGGCAGTCGTTCATACGCGACTCCGAGGGAAACACTGTGGGGCTTATCGAGTTCCGAGACCCGGGACTCTGAAGACGAGCCGGCGATGCGGGCTTTTCGAGGACGGAACGTTCAGTTGCCGGATGCGTCCGCCGGGACGGGCTCGGCGATACCGTGCGCGGACGCTGAGGGGTCCGCGTCGGCGGCGCGCCCGGTGGCGGCAGCGATGATCATCACGACGAGGGCGGCGGCGGTGATGGACGCGCCGATCCAGATCGGCGAGGTGTAGCCGAGTCCTGCGGCGATCCCGACGCCACCCGCCCACGCGCCGATGGCGTTGCCGACGTTGAAGGCGCCGATGTTCGCGCCGGAGGCGAGGGTGGGGGCGGTGCCGGCGTAGTTCATGATCCGGCTCTGCAGCCCGGGCACGGTGCCGAACCCGAACCCGCCCATGAGGAACAGGGCGATGATGGTGGCAGTGCCGGAGCCGGCGAACACGGCGAACAGTGCGAGAACGACGACGAGCGCCGCGATGAAGCCGATCAGGGTGCCGTCGACGGAACGATCCGCGAGGCGGCCGCCGAGCCAGTTTCCGATCACCAGACCGACGCCGAACAGGACGAGCAACCAGGGGACGGCGCCGGTGGTGAATCCGCTGACCTCGGTGAGGGTGTAAGCGATGTACGTGAAGGCGCCGAACATACCGCCGTAGGCGAGGACGGTGACGATGAGGGACAGCCAGACCTGCCCGGATCGGAACGCGGCGAGCTCGCGGCGGAGGCTGATCTTCTCTTCGGGGCGTTCGAGTGCGGGGACGAGGGTGGCGATGCCGATGAAAGCGAGCACACCGACGGCGGAGATCGCCCAGAACGTGGACCGCCAGCCGAGTTGCTGACCGAGGAAGGTGCCGAACGGCACGCCGAACACGTTCGCGGCGGTGAGTCCGGTGAACATGATCGCGATCGCGCCGGCCTTCTTCTCCGCGGGGACGAGGCTCGCGGCGACCACGGAGCCGATGCCGAAGAAGGCACCGTGGCAGAGCGCCGCGATGATCCGCCCCACCATCGCGGTGCCGTAGTCGCCGGCGACGGCGGTAAGGATGTTGCCGACGATGAACAGCACGATGAGTCCGAGCAGAACGGGCTTGCGGGGCAGCCGCGTGGTCGCCGCGGTGAGCACCAGGGCCCCGACGACCACCGCGAGGGCGTAACCGGAGATGAGCCATCCGGCGGCGGCCTCGGAGACGCCGAAATCAGCGGCGACCTCGGGCAGCAGCCCCATGATGACGAACTCGGTCAACCCGATGCCGAAGGCGCCGATAGCCAGCGCCACGAGACCCAAAGGCATGACAAACTCCTCGTGAGAACGTAAGATAGTTGCAAGCGCGGGATACTGCACAAGCAATGAAGATCATTGCACACGCAATCAATCAGCGCAAGCAACTATTATTCGGGAGAGTCACATGGGCATCGGCGACGACGCTGTGGAGGTGCGCGCACAGGGGTGGCGCACGCTCGCGGCCCTGCACGGACTGATCGAGGCACAGCTGGAGCGCGCGCTGGGGGACGAGGTCGGGCTGTCGGTGGTCGAATACACCGTGCTGGATGCGCTGAACAGGCAGGACGGCTGGCATATGCGAATGCAGCAGCTTGCGCGGGCCGCCGCCCTCAGCCCCAGCGCGACGACCCGCCTGGTCACGCGACTGGAAGACCGCGGACTGCTGACGCGTATCCTGTGCGTCGACGACCGGCGGGGCATCTACACGGAGCTCACTGCCGAAGGGCAGGAGCTGTACGAGAGAGCGCGGCCGGCGCACGACGAGACGCTCGAGCGGGTCCTCGCCGACGCCGCGGAGGCTCCCGAGTTGGCCCCGGTGGTGCGGGCGTTGCAGTCGAGCGACCTGGCTTCTGGCGTCACGGCGTAGGCGTCGAAGCCCGCGGCGACGCGGCACTGTTTCGAGCCTCTTGCGGCGAGGCGTCTGGGTGGGCAGTGCCCCCAGCCGCCCTCGCCGCATGCGTGCGCTCCGGGTGTGTGTCTGCGTTTCCTACTGCCGGATGAACGCGAGGATGTCGGGGTTGACGACATCGGCGTGCGTGGTGAGCAGGCCGTGCGGGTACCCCTCGTAGATCTTGAGCGTCGAGTTCGCCAACAGCTCGTGCTGCTTGATCGCTGCGTCGGTGTAGGGGACGACCTGATCGTCATCTCCCTGCAGGACCAGGACCGGGACGGTGATGCTCTTCAAGTCCTCGGTCTGGTCGGTCTCGGAGAACGCCTTGATCCCCTCGTAGTGCGCCAGCGCGCTCCCCGTCATCCCCTGACGCCACCAGTTGTCGATGACCGGCTGCGAGGGGGTCACGCCGTCCCGGTTGAACCCGTAGAACGGCCCGGCGGCGACAGCCCGGAAGAACTCCGACCGGTTCGCGGCCAACGCCGTGCGGAAACCGTCGAACACATCGATCGGGGTCCCGTCGGGGTTCGCCTCGGTCTTAAGCATCAGGGGTGGGACGGCGGCGACGAGCACCGCCTTCGCCACGCGGCCCTGCGGCTGACCGTACTGCGCGACGTAGCGCGCCACCTGACCGCCGCCGGTCGAGTGGCCGATGTGGATGGCGTCGTGCAGATCGAGGTGCTCGACGACAGCGGAGGCATCGCTCGCGTAGTGGTCCATGTCGTGCCCCGAGCTGATCTGCGACGACCGGCCGTGCCCACGGCGGTCGCTGGCGACGACGCGGTAGCCGTTGGCGAGGAAGAACAGCATCTGCGCATCCCAGTCGTCGGAGGACAGAGGCCATCCGTGGTGGAACATGATGGGCTGCGCGTCGCGGGGGGCCCAGTCCTTGTAGAAGATTTCTGCGCCGTCGTCGGTGGTGATGAATGCCATGGTCGAACCTCCAGGTGTTGAGCCGAGCGGACCTCGGCGATGATGTGTGTCGAGGAAAACGCGGGTGGTCAGCGGAGCTGGTCGATGGCGTCGATGATGATCGTGACGACCTCCTCGGGGTTCGTGCGCATGACGAGGTGCGGAGCGTCAATCTCTGTGACGGCGCGCAAGCCCGCGCGGGTATATCCGAAGCGCTCCACGTCGGGGTTGATGGTGCGGTCGGCGGACGACACGATTCCCCAGCCGGGCTTGGTCTTCCACGCTGCGACCGGCGCCGCCTCACTGAAGGCGAGGGCGGCGAGGGGGCGCTGAGAAACGGCGAGGATCCTCGCCACGTCTTCGTCGAGGCCCGCGGCGAAAACCCGCGGGAAGGCGTCGATCACCACTGACACGTCGGTGCCCGGCTCCCCTCCGGCGACGGGGAAGGGAGTGTAGACGAGGTTGGAGGCGAGTTCCGAGTCGGGGAAACCGCCCTGCAGCTCGCCCAGGCTCTCGCCCTCTTCGAGCGCGTATCCGGAGACGTACACGAGACCGACGACGTTCTCGGCGGCGCCGGCCACGGTGATGACGGCGCCACCGTAGGAGTGGCCGACCAGCAGGACGGGGCCCTCGATCTGCTCGATGACGGAGCGGATGTACTCCGCGTCGCCGATCAGGCTTCGATTGGGGCCGGCCGGGACGCGAACGGAGTGACCGCGCTCCAGAAGGAGGCGCGTGACGGGCTCCCAGCTGGCGGAGTCGGCGAATGCGCCGTGCACCAGCACGACGGTCGGGGGTGTGGCCATGACAGATCCTTCGGTAGGGGTGGAGCGAATCGGCTGTCGACGCGCGGTGGTGCGTCCTGCTGGCCACGCTAGCCACGCCTGCCGCGAGGTGGATGGCACTGATAGTCCCACCCACGGCGTGAGCGATACGGGCGGCTACGCCTCGACGGGCATCCCCGCCGTCGCGGCCGCCAGTTGGTCGAAGATGACCGCTGTCAGGCTGCGCGCGGGAGCAGACAGCACGGTGAGGAGGTAGCCGGGCATGCTGCGTACGGCCAGATTCTGGAGCTCTATTTCCAGGACGCCGACGCCGGGGACATCCATGTGGATGTGGGCGTCTTCAGGGCCGGAAACGTCGTGTCGGGACCACATTCGGGCGAAATCCGGGTCGACGGAGAGCGAGCGCACGATCTCCTTCAGTCGAGGGGAGAACGGATTCGCGTCGCGGCGGAGGCTCGCGACGGCTGAACGTGTCATGGCCTCCCACTCGACCAGCGCCCCCTTCATCCGGTCGTTGAAGAGGTCGACCACGACATTGTTGCCGGCGGCGAGCCCGCCCTCACCGAAGGCGCTGGCGATCGGGTTCGACGCGACGATGTCGCGGTTGCTGTCCGAGACGTAGGCAGGAGTCTGCGTCCACTGCCCGAGAATCCGACCGATCCGCGCTGCGGCCTCGTCGGGGGCGATCGCGGGATCCGGGAACTCGCCGGCGGCGAGGCGGAAGAGATAAAGACGCGACTCGTCGTCGAGACCGAGTGCCTTCGCGAGCGCGTGGAGCACCTGATCGGATGGCCTGGTCCCCCGACCCTGCTCCAGCCGCAGGTAGTAGTCGGTGCTGATGTTGGCGAGGGCGGCGACCTCGTCGCGTCTCAGACCGGGCACGCGACGTGACCGATCCGCCGGAATGCCCGCGGCCTGCGGCGTGCAGACGGCGCGGCGGGCACGGAGGTATTCGCCCAAGGCAACCGACTCGGCAGACATCCTGACCTCCCGGGAGTGGGTCCTCCGAATAGTGGAGGCACGGCTCCACTATGCCCGAAGAGATCGCCTCGGGGGAGGGGGCGCTCAGGATGAGGCGGTCACGCGGCCCGCAGATGAGCGCCGGCCGTGGCCGCGGCGAGTTCGACGATCGGTTGCAGGTCGGCGGTGTCCCGACCGAGGCGATGCAGTTGGATGAGCGTCTGGGCGAGACCGACAAGAGTGGCCGCGGACGCGGAGATCTCGCTGTCGGAGACTGCGCGCGACGTCGTCTCGCGCAACGCGTGCGCAACGGCCGCCTCCATCGCCTCGATCGTCTCGAGGCCGATCCGGGCGACATCCGCGTCGGTGCCGAGTTCCCCCATCATGTTGAGCATCAGGCATCCGCGCCTGTCGGGATGGCGGACGCAGTCGTCGACGATCGCCGACAGCAGTGCTCGCGCGATGTCTTCGACGCTCGGGTGGGTGCGCTCGGTGACGACCTGATCGACGATCGCCACTCGCCGAGCGCAGTAGCGGTGGAAGGCGAGGAGGAACAGATCCCGTTTGCTTCCGTAGGCCTGGTAGATGCTGCCGTTGGCGACCCCGCTGGACTGCGAGAGCACGGACAGGGAGGCGCCCCGATAGCCTTCCACCCAGAACAAGTCGATCGCGGCGTCCAGCAGCGCCTCCTCATCGAAGCTGCGTGTCCGGGTCATGCTGGCACGTTACCGCGGATCTCGTCGTCGGAGAGCGCCGAGCCCGTCGAGCTCGATCTCCACCGCGTCTCCCCCCGGATCGATGACGACCGACATGAGGATGTGATCGCAGCCACGGCAGCGCACGACGAGACGCCCGCCCGCGCGTTCCACGATCGTCTCCGCGATCGCGCCGGCCCGACCGCACCGCCGGCAGGTGAGCGACAGCGACGTGGCATCCACGCCGAGCAGGCCCAGGAGCGGCCCGGCGAGGGCGTTGCCGTCGACGGCCGCGGCGAGGTGCCCGGTGGGCCGATGGCTGAACGTCATCACGATCCTGCACCTCCGAATCGCTCGGTGCGGATGCGGTTCGGTGGATGCCCCGCCTCGACGAGGGCGTCGGCGACCGCCTCCACGAACGCCGTGGGCCCGCAGACGAAGACCGTCGGAGCGGCATCGACCGGCCAGATCAGGCCGGCGATCTCCTCCGGAGTGATGCGGCCGGCGCCACGCGTCGCGCGTGCCGGCGCGCGACGCGTGTAGACCCAGTCGACGCTGATTTCCTCGGCGTCCAGGGCGTCGATCTCCGCTGCGTACATGGCGTCGTCCTCGCTTCTCACCGAGTAGAGCATTCGGAACGGCTGCGCGGTGCCGCTCGCGCGCCGGGCGCGGGCGATGGCGAGCAGCGGCACGATTCCCGAACCGCCGGCGATGAGCTGGACCGGGCTCGGATCACTCTCGCGCCACACGAAGTACTGTCCCAGCGGACCCTTCACCTCGAGGAAATCCCCTTCGCGCACCTCCTCCACGAGGTACGGCGAGACTTCGCCGTCCGGCACCTCGTCGACGGCGAGCTCCACCCGGTCGCCCGGACCGAAACTCGCGATCGAATACGAGCGCTCCGCCTGATACCCGTCATCCGCGGTGAGCCGGATGTCGAGGTGCTGGCCCGGGAGATTGCCTCCCCACCCGGGCACGGTGAGGACGATCGCGCGCGAATGGCTCGTGAGGGCGGTTACGGCGGACACGTGCGCGGGGAGCCACGCCGCCCCGGTCACCAATACCGCTCTTCCTTCCACGGGTCGCCGTGCAGGTGGTAGCCGTTCTGCTCCCAGAAGCCGGGATCGTCGTGCTGCTGCAGCACGAGTCCGCGCACCCACTTCGCGCTCTTCCAGAAGTACAGGTGCGGGACGAACAGGCGCGCCGGTCCGCCGTGTTCGGGCGCGAGCGGAGAGCCGTCGTACTCGTAGACCACCCACGCTTTGCCGCCTCGCAGATCGAGGAGCGGAACGTTCGTCGTATAGCCGCCGTAGGAGTGCGCCATCGCGGACACGCCCGAGACTTCCAGTCCCGCGAGCAGCGTGTCCACCGATACGCCGCGCCAGCTCGTGCCGAGCTTCGACCAGCGGGTGACGCAGTGGATGTCGGTGTGCACGTCCTCCGCCGGGAGCGCCAGGAACTCCTCCCACGACCAGGACCGGGTCATGCCGTCCTCGGCGCGGATCGTGAACTCCCACTCGTCCAGAGAGATCCTCGGAGTGGGGCCGGCCGACAGCACGGGGAAGTCGGTCGTGAGGTACTGGCCGGGGGGAAGCGCCGCTGCCGACTCGCGCCGGCGCCCCCCGAAACCCCTGCTGAACTCGGCCATCGATGCTCCTCCTCGCGACGCGGGCGCTCTTGAGCACATCGTGACGCACGCGGGCATCGGCCGTCTAGGGTGCCCGACCGCCGCATCCACCTTTCGATGGATGCCGCGGTCGTCTCACCGGGCGATGGCAGGGCGCGGCCCGGCGGCTGAACTGGTGTGGTGCGATCCCTCTCCTCCGCTGTGCCCCGTGTCCTCACCTCGCGCCCAGGCGCGTGGGTCTCCCTCCTCGTCGGCATTTTGGTGCTCGTCGGCATCATCGGCGCGTTCGGTCGCGCCACCATGTCCCCTGCGGGTCAGGGCGGGCCGCCCGACTCGGAGTCGGCTCGCGTCGCAGCGCTGGTCGAGGAGTTCCCGGATGCCGACGATCGCACGCTCCTCGTCGTCGCATCGACCCTCGACGGCGAGACCCTCAGCGCCGACCAGAGCGAGGGACTCGGTCGCCTCGCCGAGGCGCTGGAGAGCGACGGCGCCGCGCGTGTTCTCGGCCCGTTCCCGAGCGATGACGGCCGCGCCGCGGTCGTGCAGGTCACCACGACGGTCAACGGTGACGAGACGGAAGCCGACCGCGCGCTCGTCGATGACGTCCGGGGGGTCGTCGCCGGGCACGGCGTGGACGGCCTCGCGCTGCAGGTGACCGGGGGGCCGGCGTTCGGCGTCGACGTGGCATCCGCCTTCGACGGAGCCGACTTCACGCTCCTGCTCGTGACGGTCGGAATCGTCGCCGTCCTGCTGATCTTCACGTACCGCTCACCCGTGCTGTGGCTCGTGCCGCTCCTCGTCGTCGCGATCGCCGACCAGGCGGCGAGCAAGGCGACGACGGCGCTCGGAGCGGCGCTCGGACTCTCCTTCGACTCGGGGATCGTGAGCGTGCTCGTCTTCGGCGCGGGCACGAACTACGCGCTCCTGCTGATCTCGCGCTACCGCGAGCAGCTTGCTGTGGAAGCGGATCATCGGCGGGCCCTCGCCGAGGGGTGGCGCGCGACGGTGCCGGCGATCGTGGCATCCAACGTCACCGTCGTCCTGTCGCTCCTCACCCTCGTCCTCGCCGTCATCCCGGGAACGCGCGGCCTCGGACTCGCGTGCGCCCTCGGACTCGTGATCGCGCTCGCCGCCGTCCTGCTCGTCCTGCCGCCGGCCCTGGCCGTCTGCGGCCGACGCGTCTTCTGGCCGTTCGTGCCGCGCGTCGGCGAGACGACGGATCGCGGCCGGCTCTGGCGGTCGGTCGCGCGCCGGGTCGTCCGCCGGCCGTGGGTGCCGCTGATCGGCGGACTCGCCCTGCTCGCCGTGATGGCCGCGGGTCTTCTGGGCGCATCGGTCGGACTCAGCCAGACGGAGAAGTTTCGAGTCCCCTCCGAGTCGGCCGCGGGCCTGACCGCGCTCTCGGAGCACTTCGACGCCGGGCAGGCGCAGCCGTTCACGATCGTCACGCGCGCCGCCGCGCAGGATGAGGTGCAGGCAGCCGCCGAAGCCGTTCCCGGCGTCGTGCGCGTGAACGTCGCCGCGTCGAGTCTCGACGGGGAGCTCAGTCGGCTGTCGGTCGTGGGTGCGCCCGCGCCGGGCACGGCCGAGAACCGCGCCCTCGTCGCTGAGCTGCGCACCGCAGTGCATGCGGTCCCCGGCTCCGATGCGCTCGTCGGCGGTCAGGGTGCGGCCGACGTCGACGCCCGGGACGGGAATCTGCGCGACCTGCTGCTGATCGCGCCCCTGATCCTTCTCCTCACGTTCCTCGTGCTGACGGTGCTCCTGCGCGCTGTCGTCGCACCCCTCCTCCTCCTCGCCGTGAATACCCTCAGCGCGGTCGCCGCGATCGGGGCGGGCGCGTGGCTGGGTCGCGTGCTGTTCGGCTGGGACGCGCTCGACCTCCAGGTGCCGCTCCTGGCGTTCCTCTTCCTCGTGGCGCTCGGCGTCGACTACACGATCTTCCTCGTCCACCGTGCCCGTATGGAGGCCCGCGCCGTCGGCACCCGCGAGGGGATGGTGACAGCGCTCGCGACGACGGGCGGCGTGATCACGAGTGCGGGGGTCGTTCTCGCGGGCGTGTTCGCCGCTCTCGGACTCCTTCCGCTCGTGACCCTCGGTCAGATCGGGCTCATCGTCGGCATCGGCGTGCTCGTGGACACGCTCGTCGTGCGCACCCTCGTCGTGCCGGCCCTGTTCGCCGTGGTCGGCGACGGCATGTGGTGGCCGAGCCGTACGATCACCGACGCGGATGCCACCGACGCGCGAGAATCGGACCATGACGCCGACCGAGCCCCTGCCCGAGCGGGTGTCTGAGCGGGCGCCGGCGGGTGCGCGCCCGGAGCCCACGCCGCGGCCGGAGCGTAAGGCGCGCCCGGGCGGCGGCGCGGCGTGGGCGATTCGGCTCGGACAGATGGGGATCACGACGATCCTGCTCGTCATCGCCGTCGTCCGTGCGGCGGGCGACGGGGTGCCGCTCGCCTTGGTCGTCTCACTCGCGCTCGTCTTCGCGGGGTGGTACGTCGGCGGTCTGCTCCTCGGCGCGCGCACGCGCGACGCCGCGCTCGCCGCCTGGTGGCTGGCGGGTCTCTCGCTCATCTGGGCGGGCACAGTGGCGGTGTCGGCCGAGTTCGTATGGCTCGCGTTCCCGCTGTGGCTGCTCGCGGGATTCGTCCTGCGCCTTCCGTGGGCGGTCGCGTTCAGCGTCGCGATCCTCGCCGTCGTGATCGCCGCGCCCATCCTTCACTCCGGCTCGACGAGCTACGCCAACGTGATCGGACCGGTCGTGGGCGGCGTCTTCGCCTTCGGCATCGCCCGCGGCTACCTCGAACTCGTCCGCGACGCGCGCGAGCGCCGCCGC
>QFPD01000043.1 GCA_003248845.1 Microbacterium sp.
GACGGTCGATGACATCGTCGCGACGATCAAGTACCTCGTCGCGCTCCACAAGGGCGACGCGTCGATCCCCGGTGTCCGTAACGGCGAGGCGGCGGAGATCCGTCTCGACGTCGACGACATCGACAACTTCGGCAACCGTCGCATCCGCGCGGTCGGCGAGCTCATCCAGAACCAGGTCCGCACGGGTCTGTCGCGCATGGAGCGCGTCGTCCGCGAGCGCATGACCACGCAGGACATCGAGGCGATCACGCCGCAGACCCTGATCAACGTGCGCCCCGTCGTCGCCGCGATCAAGGAGTTCTTCGGAACGTCGCAGCTGTCGCAGTTCATGGACCAGAACAACCCGCTCGCGGGTCTGACGCACAAGCGGCGCCTCTCGGCGCTCGGCCCCGGCGGTCTGTCGCGCGAGCGCGCGGGCGTCGAGGTCCGTGACGTGCACCCCTCGCACTACGGCCGCATGTGCCCGATCGAGACCCCGGAAGGCCCGAACATCGGCCTCATCGGCTCGCTCGCGTCGTTCGCGCGTATCAACGCGTTCGGCTTCATCGAGACGCCGTACCGTCGCGTCGTCGACGGCAAGGTCTCCGACCAGATCGACTACCTGACGGCCTCCGAGGAGGTCGACTACATCGTCGCGCAGGCCGGTGCCGAGCTGAAGGCCGACGGGTCGTTCGCGACCGAGCGCGTCCTCGCCCGTCGCGGCCAGGGCGGCGAGGTGGACATGTTCCACCGCGACGAGATCGGCTACATGGACGTCTCGCCGCGCCAGATGGTGTCGGTGGGTACGTCCCTCATCCCCTTCCTCGAGCACGATGACGCGAACCGCGCCCTCATGGGTGCGAACATGCAGCGCCAGGCCGTGCCGCTGCTGCGCAGCGACTCGCCGTTCGTGGGCACGGGCATGGAGGGCTACGCCGCCATCGACGCCGGTGACGTCATCACGGCCGACAAGGCCGGTGTCGTCATGGAGGTCTCGGCCGACGTCGTGACCGTGCAACTGGACGAGGGCGGCACGAAGGACTACTTCCTCCGCAAGTTCGACCGCTCCAACCAGGGCAACTCCTACAACCAGCGCGTCATCGTCTCGGCGGGCGACCGGGTCGAGGTCGGCGAGGTCATCGCCGACGGCCCCGCCACCGAGAACGGCGAGCTCGCGATCGGCAAGAACCTGCTCGTCGCGTTCATGACATGGGAGGGTCACAACTTCGAGGACGCCATCATCCTCAGCCAGGACCTCGTCAAGAACGACACGCTGTCCTCGATCCACATCGAGGAGTACGAGGTCGATGCCCGTGACACCAAGCTCGGCAAGGAGGAGATCACCCGTGACCTCCCCAACGTCAGCCCGGACCTCCTGAAGGACCTCGACGAGCGCGGCATCGTCCGCATCGGCGCCGAGGTGCGTCCCGGTGACATCCTCGTCGGCAAGGTCACGCCGAAGGGTGAGACCGAGCTCTCCGCCGAGGAGCGGCTGCTCCGCGCGATCTTCAACGAGAAGAGCCGCGAGGTCCGCGACACGTCGCTGAAGGTTCCCCACGGCGAGCAGGGCACGATCATCGCGGTCAAGGAGTTCAACGCCGAGGACGGCGACGACGAGCTCGGCTCGGGCGTCAACCGCCGCGTCGTGGTCTACATCGCCCAGAAGCGCAAGATCACCGAGGGCGACAAGCTCGCGGGCCGCCACGGAAACAAGGGCGTCATCGCGAAGATCCTCCCCGTCGAGGACATGCCCTTCCTCGCCGACGGCACGCCCGTCGACGTCGTGCTGAACCCGCTCGGCATCCCCGGCCGCATGAACTTCGGTCAGGTTCTCGAAACCCACCTCGGGTGGATCTCGAAGCAGGGCTGGAAGGTCGAGGGCAACCCCGAGTGGGCGGCGCACCTGCCGGAGGCCGCTCGCGAGGCCGCTCCCGGCACGAAGGTCGCCACCCCGGTGTTCGACGGCGCCTACGAGGCCGAGATCGCGGGTCTGCTCGACTCGACGCTCCCCAACCGCGACGGCGATCGCCTGATCGACTCGACCGGAAAGACGCAGCTGTTCGACGGCCGCTCCGGCGAGCCGTTCCCGGCGCCCATCTCGGTCGGCTACATGTACATCCTGAAGCTGCACCACCTCGTGGACGACAAGATCCACGCGCGCTCCACCGGCCCGTACTCGATGATCACCCAGCAGCCGCTCGGTGGTAAGGCGCAGTTCGGCGGCCAGCGCTTCGGTGAGATGGAGGTGTGGGCCCTCGAGGCCTACGGCGCCGCGTACGCGCTGCAGGAGCTCCTCACGATCAAGTCCGACGACATCGTGGGCCGCGTCAAGGTGTACGAGGCCATCGTCAAGGGCGAGAACATCCAGGAGCCCGGCATCCCCGAGTCCTTCAAGGTGCTCATGAAGGAGATGCAGTCGCTCTGCCTGAACGTCGAGGTCCTCTCGGCCGACGGCACGGCGGTCAACCTCCGCGAC
Source organism: Microbacterium sp. (assembly GCA_003248845.1). GTDB lineage: Bacteria > Actinomycetota > Actinomycetes > Actinomycetales > Microbacteriaceae > Microbacterium. Next base: position 2,456 of record QFPD01000043.1, read on the forward strand.
ACCGACGACGAGGCCTTCCGCGCGGCGGAGGAGCTCGGCATCAACATCTCCACCCGGTTCGAGTCCTCGTCCATCGACGAGATCTGACCCGCGGTTTACGAAACTTTCTGAGACACAGGAGAACCAGTGCTCGAGTCCACCACTTTCGATCAGCTTCGCATCGGCCTGGCCACCGCTGACGACATCCGTCGTTGGTCGTTCGGCGAGGTCAAGAAGCCCGAGACCATCAACTACCGCACCCTCAAGCCCGAGAAGGACGGTCTGTTCGGCGAGCAGATCTTCGGCCCGTCCCGTGACTGGGAGTGCGCCTGCGGCAAGTACAAGCGCGTCCGCTTCAAGGGCATCGTCTGCGAGCGCTGCGGCGTCGAGGTCACCAAGTCCTCGGTCCGCCGCGAGCGCATGGGTCACATCGAGCTCGCCGCGCCCGTCACCCACATCTGGTACTTCAAGGGCGTCCCGTCGCGCCTCGGGTACCTCCTCGACATGGCGCCGAAGGACCTCGAGAAGGTCATCTACTTCGCCGCCTACATGGTCATCTCGGTCGACGAGGATGCTCGTCACCGCGACCTGGCCACGCAGGAGAACAACATCCGCCTCGAGCTGAAGACGCTCGCCGATCGTCGCGACGCGAAGATCGCCGAGCGGATGACCAAGCTGGAGGAGGAGCTCGCGGCCCTGGAGGCCGAGGGCGCCAAGGCCGACCAGAAGAAGAAGGTCAAGGATGCCGCCGAGAAGGAGATGGCATCCATCCGCAAGAACGCCGACGACCAGGTCGCCAAGCTCGAGCGGATGTGGGACGAGTTCCGGGGCCTCTCCGTCGGCCAGCTCAAGCAGGAGGACGACGTCTTCCAGGAGCTGCAGGACCGCTTCGGCCAGTACTTCGAGGCCTACATGGGCGCCGAGTCGATCCAGCGTCGCCTCCAGGCGTTCGACCTGCAGGCCGAGGCCGAGAACCTGCACCTGCAGATCTCCGAGGGCAAGGGCCAGCGCAAAATCCGTGCGATCAAGCGCCTGAAGGTCGTCAACTCGTTCCTGCAGACCGGCATGTCCCCGGCATCCATGGTCCTCGACGTCGTCCCGGTGATCCCGCCGGAGCTGCGCCCGATGGTCCAGCTCGACGGTGGGCGTTTCGCGACGAGCGACCTGAACGACCTGTACCGCCGCGTGATCAACCGCAACAACCGCCTCCGTCGCCTGATCGACCTCGGTGCCCCCGAGATCATCGTCAACAACGAGAAGCGCATGCTGCAGGAGGCCGTCGACGCCCTGTTCGACAACGGCCGCCGCGGTCGCCCCGTCACGGGTACCGGCAACCGTGCTCTGAAATCCCTCAGCGACATGCTGAAGGGCAAGCAGGGTCGCTTCCGCCAGAACCTGCTCGGCAAGCGCGTGGACTACTCGGGCCGTTCGGTTATCATCGTCGGCCCGCAGCTGAAGCTGCACCAGTGCGGTCTGCCCAAGCAGATGGCGCTCGAGCTCTTCAAGCCGTTCGTGATCAAGCGCCTGATCGACCTGGGTCACGCCCAGAACATCAAGGCGGCCAAGCGTCAGGTCGAGCGCATGCACGCGCAGGTCTGGGACGTGCTCGAGGAGATCATCCGCGAGCGCCCCGTGCTGCTCAACCGCGCGCCCACGCTCCACCGCCTCGGCATCCAGGCGTTCGAGCCGCAGCTCGTCGAGGGCAAGGCCATCCAGCTGCACCCGCTCGTCTGCGCGGCGTTCAACGCCGACTTCGACGGTGACCAGATGGCCGTGCACCTGCCGCTGTCGGTCGAAGCTCAGGCCGAGGCCCGCGTGCTGATGCTCGCGTCGAACAACATCCTGAAGCCGTCCGACGGCCGTCCGGTGACCCTGCCCTCGCAGGACATGATCATCGGCCTGCACCACCTGACCACGGTCAAGGAGGGCGCCTCGGGCGAGGGTCGCGTGTTCGGTTCGGTCGGCGAGGCGATCCTCGCGAAGGACGAGGGCACCCTCGACCTGCAGGCCAAGGTCCGCATCCGCATCCCCGGTCTCTCGTTCCTCGAGGGCGAAGCGCCCGAGGGCTACGAGCGCCACGGTCTCGTGGACGCGTCGCTCGGCCAGGCGATCTTCAATGACACGCTGCCCAAGGGCTACCCGTTCGTTCGCGAGCAGGCCGACAAGGGCAAGCTGTCGCAGATCGTGAACAAGCTCGCCGAGGAGTACCCGAAGGTGGAGGTCGCGGCTTCGCTCGACCGCATCAAGGACGCCGGTTTCTACTGGGCCACGCGCTCGGGCGTCACCGTCGCACTCTCCGACGTGCTCACGCCTCCGAACAAGGGCGAGATCATCGCCAAGTACGAGAAGCAGGCGCAGAAGGTGCAGGGCCAGTTCGAAAAGGGTCTCGTGACCGACGCCGAGCGTCGTCAGGAGCAGATCAAGATCTGGACCGAGGCGACCGACGAGGTGCAGGCCGCGATGAAGGCGAACTTCCCCGCGGACAACACCATCAACCGCATGGTGTCCTCGGGCGCCCGTGGTAACTGGCTGCAGATCCGCAACATCGCGGGTATCCGAGGCCTGGTGAACAACACCAAGGGTGAGATCATGCCCCGCCCGATCATCTCCTCGTACCGCGAGGGGCTGTCGGTCGCGGAGTACTTCACCGCGACGCACGGTGCCCGCAAGGGTCTGGCCGACACGGCCCTCCGTACCGCCGACTCGGGCTACCTGACGCGTCGACTCGTCGACGTCTCGCAGGACGTCATCATCCGTGAGGACGACTGCGGCACGACGAAGGGCCTCGAGTTCACGATCGCCGCTCCCGGTGCCGACGGCACGCTGGTGCGCGACGCGAACGTGGAGAACTCGGTGTTCGCCCGCACGCTCGCCGCGGATGTCGTCTCGCCCTCGGGCGAGGTCGTCGCCTCGGCCGGTGAGGACGTCGGCGACGTGCTGATCGACAAGCTGGTGGATGCCGGGGTGGAGACCATCAAGGTCCGCTCGGTCCTCACGTGCGACTCGGCCGTCGGTGTCTGCGCCAAGTGCTACGGCCGCTCGCTCGCGACCGGCAAGCTCGTCGACATCGGCGAGGCGGTCGGCATCATCGCCGCCCAGTCGATCGGTGAGCCCGGCACGCAGCTGACGATGCGTACGTTCCACACGGGTGGTTCGGCCTCCGCCGATGACATCACCCAGGGTCTGCCGCGCGTGCAGGAGCTGTTCGAGGCGCGCACCCCCAAGGGCGCGTCGCCGATCGCCGAGGCCGACGGTCGCATCACGATCGATGAGACCGACAAGGCCAAGAAGGTCATCCTGACGCCGGACAACGGCGACGAGCCGCACGTCTACCCCGTGCTCAAGCGCGCGACGCTCCTGGTCGAGGACGGCCAGCACGTCACCGTCGGCCAGCCGCTGCAGGTCGGAACGCTCGACCCCAAGGAGGTCATGCGTGTGCAGGGCGCCCGCGAGGTGCAGAAGTACCTCGTCGGCGGCGTGCAGGGCGTGTACCGCTCGCAGGGTGTGCCGATCCACGACAAGCACATCGAGGTCATCGTGCGCCAGATGCTGCGGAAGGTCACCGTCGTCGACCACGGCGAGACGGACCTCCTGCCGGGCGAGCTGGTCGACTTCAAGCGCTACCAGCAGATGAACCGCGAGGCCGTGGCACAGGGCAAGCGCCCCGCGTCGGGTCGACCGGAGCTCATGGGTATCACGAAGGCGTCGCTCGCGACGGAGTCGTGGCTGTCCGCGGCATCGTTCCAGGAGACGACGCGCGTGCTCACCCAGGCGGCGATGGAGGGCAAGAGCGACCCGCTCGTCGGCCTCAAGGAGAACGTCATCATCGGAAAGCTCATCCCCGCCGGAACCGGTCTTGCGAAGTACCGCAACGTCACGGTCGAGGCGACGGAAGAGGCCAAGAGCGAGCGGTACCCCAACCGCATCTTCGCCTCGGACGGCGCGTACAGCGACGCCGACCTGAGCTACGTCGATTTCGACAGCTTCACGACCGACGGCTTCTCCACCGAGTACAACTGAGCCGGTTTCCGAACCGCACGGAAAGGGCGGTCCCGCGTTGCGGGGCCGCCCTTTCGCGTCGGCGCCCTACGCTGAAGGCATGGCCAAGGTCGGCGGCAGGAACGCCGCGTTCGCGTGGATCGTGGGGCTCGTGTGCCTCGGGGTCGTCGGCGTGCTCGCGTTCCTCGCGCTTCCGCTGATCCCGGCGACGGTGGCGTGGGTCGGCGACACCGTGAACCGGCCCACGAGCGCGCCGGATGCCGGAGGCTCCGGAGGGGATGCCGAGGCGGGTGTGCCCACCGAGTGCGCCGGCCTCTACGACTCGGCACTCTGGGCGACGATGCGCTTCGCGCCCGGCTCGGTGCTCACCCCGTCGGCCGATGCCCCCGTCTCGACCGCGACCGCCCTCGTTCAGGCGCTCCAGCCGCAGGTGCTCTTCACGTGTGCATGGCACGCCGAGGCCGGCGCGGTCTCCACGACACTCGCGACCGTGCCGACGGATGCCGGGGCCATCGCCGCGGCGGCGCTCCCCGGCGCAGGATTCGCCTGCGAGGCGGACGGCGACCGCACGCGGTGCACACGCACCGACGGCGATCTCGTCGAGACGATCGAGGCCGGCGGCGGTCTGTGGCTGTCGACGAGCGAGCAGGCGTGGCATCCTGCCGAGTACGTCCGCCGCACCGGCGACCGCGTCTGGGGCTGAGCTACGGCGTGGCGCTCGTGGTGGGCTTCGGCGTCCGCCCGCCGACGGGCCAGAGCGCCGCGATCACGGCGTCGGTGTAGCCGGTCGGCGCGAGATTCGAGTACTGCGTGTCGACGATGACGCCGTCGCGCCAGAAGAGCGTGCGGCCGTCTTCGACGGGCAGGTTCGGGTCGGTCCACGTCTTCTCGCAGCGGATGCCGCCCTGCGGCTCGTAGCAGGTGAATCCGTCCTCGCCGAGCGCGTACAGCGCGTCGCGCGCCTCCCGCTCGGGCGAGTAGCCGATCACCGTGACGAGCCGCGTTGTCGCGGCCCCCGGCTCACCCCACACGCAGACGCGCGCGCTGTCCTCGCGGATGCCCCCGCCCATGCCCGGGGCGTTCAGCGGTACGCCGTCGAGCTGGGCCAGCACCTCGGCATCCAGCAGGTCACGGCACCCCTGCGGCAGATCGGCGGGGAGCGGCGTCGTCGAGACGGACGCGCCCATGGGAAACGGTGAGAGCGACGCGGACGGCGTCGGGCGCGGGGATGCCGCGGAGGCGGAGTCGCCCGTCGGCGCGGGGGAGGGCTCCGCGACGCAGCCCGCGAGGGCGAGCGCGAGAGCGGCGCCCGCGGCGGCGGCGCCGGCGGCGGTGCGAGACGGTCGAACCATGTCTCCACGATAGGCGGGCGAGGCGGGAGTCCGGCGGGTGGGCCGAAACCCGGCGAGGCTCCGCGGCGTGGCGTGCCGCGGGCGCTACTCTCGCTGTGCGGCGGCGCGCGCCCCGCGTGAGGAGCAACGCCATGAGCGACCACAAGTACGGCGAGCCGGTGCCCGAGACGGACCGCGTCACCGACGCCACCGCCGGTGAGTCGGCGACGTCGGCCGACGACGCGGTCGCGAGCGCCCACGAAGGCCTCGCCCACGCCGAGGCCGCGCAGCGTGAAGTGAGCGCGCACGATCACCCCGTGGAGTCCGCCCCTTCCGAGCAGACCGCTGATCCGGTCGTCACGCCCTCCGAGCCGACGGCCGCGACCGTCGTCGCCGAACCCGTGGCCCCCGTCCACGGCAGCCTCTACGCGGACGACCCGGTCGATGAGACGTACGTTCCGGGCGCCTACTCGACTCCCTCGGACGCAGCCACGGAGGTCGTCGCGCCGGCGGTCGTCGCGCCCGCTGCGGCTCCCATCGCCCCCGCGCCCCAGCCGATCTTCGTTCAGGCTCCCGAAGCGCCGCGGCCGCGCGGCAACCGTGGCGCGGCCGGCCTCATCGGCCTTCTCGCCGCCGTCGCCTTCGGCGTCCTCTACCTCGCCGCGGCCCTCGGCCTGCGCGCCCTCGACGGCAGTGTCACCTCGTCGAACTTCGGCACCGAAGCGACCTCCGCGCTGACGTCGTGGTGGTTCTGGGTTCCCGTGGTCGTGTTCTACCTCGCGTTCTGGCTGCTCGGCGCCATCATCAACCGCGGCCGGTGGGGGCACTGGGTGATCTTCGGGCTGCTCGTGGGCGCGGCATCCTATGGCGGGCACCTGCTCGGACAGCTCTTCCAGGCGCCGTTCTGGCAGCTGACGGCGCGGCAGGGGCAGGAGGTCGTCCAGGGCCAGCTGCTCGCGCCTCTCGCGATCGTCGCGTTCGTCGTGGGCCGAGAGCTCACGATCTGGTTCGGTGCGTGGGTGGCAGCGCGCGGTCGCCGCATGAGCGAACTCAACCGCGAGGCGCAGCGCGAGTACGAGCGCACTCTCGAGGCGGGCCCGCGGATCCAGCAGGGCTGAGCATCCGGCGGCGGCCGATGAGCCTCCCGGAAGAACCGGGCGACGATGCCGGCGGCGTCAGTGCGCCGGTGGCCGTCGTGTTCGCGACGGTCGGCTTCTTCGCGCTGCTGGTCGCCGGGTTCGGGCTCCTGAGCCTCGCGACGGATGCCGAGGTGACGCCGGTGGCGGGCCTCGGCCCCGCGCCGGGCATCGTCGGGACTGCCGCGGCCGTCGTCGCGTTCGCCGCGGGGGTCGCGGCGCTCGTTCGGCCCCCGCGACCGACGTACCGCGGCGTGTGGCTCGTCGCCGTCGGCTGCTTTCTGGCGTACCTGGTCGGGGTCCTCGTCGGCGCCGCGCTGACGGGCGTCGATCTCACTCGTGCGATCGCGGCGGCCGGCGGGTTCGCGACGTCGTGGTTCGCTGTGCTCCTCGCATCCGTCGCCCTCGTCGCCGCGTGGACTGCGGTCGCGCTCGTGCGGACGCGCGCCGGTCGACCGCGCTGGCCGTGGGAGCGCGACGAAGACTGACCGGCCCTCCCGACGCCAGCCTCCCCGCGGCACCACGACGCCGCGAAACCGAGGCCCGGCGGCGCGCGGGAATCCGTGAGATTCGGGCGAAACGGGTGCCGACCGGCGACAATGGATGCCGTGGAGCGGTCGATCGAGACCCAGGTCAGCCAGGCGGTGGATGCCTGGCTGCGCTGGCTGCCCCGGTGGGAGCCCGCCACTCATCGCGGCCGCGTGGCTCCGTGCCGGCGGTGCATCGGATCACCCGTGCTGTCGGCCGCGGGGCTCGGCGCGGACGTTCCCCACGGTGTGCAGCACGGACTTTCGACGCGCGTCAAGACGATCGTCGACCACGCGGTCGCCGAGTACACCTCCCGGAATCTGCCGCTCCTGCAGGCAGAACTCGACCAGCAGGCCGCGCGCAATCGCGCCCGCAGCTACCGTCCCGCCGAGGGCCTCGACCCGGAGTTCGACGGCTTGCCGATGGACCCCGATCCGGTTGTGCGCCGTGCTGCTGCACCATCGCCTGCGCATCCAGGCGGCCGTCGGCCAGTACGTCGAGCCGCAGATCGCGGCGATGCTCGAAGAGCTGACACGGTCCCTCGACGCCCCGTTCGACCCGAACCCGTTCGACGCGGACGCCGGTCGCGGTCCCGAGCTGCCGGAGATCTGACGCCCTGTGCCCCGGGCTCCGACGACGCGAGCTGCCGAGCGGCGTGCCGCGCCGGCTTTGTTAGCATTACCGGGTCTTCGAAGAGGCCGAGGACGGGAAGCGAAGGGGTGCCATGACGCGCAGGCTGCCCTCCGCGCCGCCCCTGCTCCCGGGACTCGATTACGTGCGCCCGCTCGGCTCCGGCGGATTCGCGGACGTTTTCCTCTACCAGCAGGACATGCCGCGCCGGCAGGTCGCCGTCAAGGTGCTGCCGATCGGCGAGCGCGACCCCGATCTCCTCCGCATGTTCAACGCCGAGGCCGATGTCCTCGCGCACCTGTCCGCGCATCCCGCGATCGTCACGGTCTATCAGGCGGGAATCTCCGCCGACGGTCGTCCGTACATCGTGATGGAGTTCTGCCCGGGCTCCCTCGCGCAGCGCTATCGGATCGAGCGGATCCCCACCGAGGACGTCATGGCGATCGCCGTGCGCCTCGCCGGTGCGCTCGAGTCAGCGCATCGGGCCGGGCTGATCCACCGCGACATCAAGCCGAGCAACATCCTCATCACGACGTTCGGGTCGGCGGTGCTCGCCGACTTCGGCATCTCGTCGACCCTCGCCCGCTCGCAGGGCGACGAGGTCCTCGCGATGTCGATCCCCTGGAGCGCGCCCGAAGTCGTCGCGGAGCACACCGGAGGCACGATCGCGAGCGAAGTGTGGGGGCTCGGTGCGACCGTGTACTCGCTGCTCGCCGGGCACAGCCCGTTCGAGCGGCGCG